>DUKX01000220.1 GCA_013329085.1 Methanofastidiosum sp.
GTTGTCACAATAGAAAGAATTCCTGAAGTTTATCAATTTGGTACGGAGAATCTAAAAAGAGCCGGATACCATGTCAAGATAGTTCTTGGGGACGGTACAAAAGGTTTTGAAGAAGACGCACCGTATGATCGGATAATTGCTACTGCAGCAGCACCTGAAATCCCAAAAAGCTGGAAGGACCAATTAAAAGAGGGGGGCATGATAATAGCACCAGTTGGTAAAGAGAGATACTACCAAGAGCTTTTAGTATTAAAAAAGAATAGAGCCGGCACATTTGATACCAATAAATACGGCGGGTGCATATTTGTACCCCTAGTTGGAGAGAACGGGTGGAAGGAGCAATGAGATTCACTGAATATGGAACTATTAAAAAAAAAGCGGCCAATAGATTTGCTTTAATCTATCCTGATGTATACCGTGCCGGAAACTCAAACCTTGGGCTTCATTACGTTTACAACATTGTTAATGAGAAGGAAGGATTTTCAATAGAAAGATTTTTCTTAGACTTTGAAAGATCTATTGAAACTCAAGACATGCTAAAGAATTTCAAAGCTTTATTGTTTTCACTTAATTATGAGTACGGAATGATTAATCTCCTTAAAATTTTAAAAAAGAACAATATTCCGTTATTGAGAGAAAATAGAAAAGATCACATTGTCATCACAGGTGGCCCACTCAATGTGAACCCTTTTGTATTGAAGGATGTTTTTGACATTGCATTTATTGGTGATGCAGAAAAATCACTAGTTGAATTTTTAGATATCTATTCTGGGCTTGATGATCCTAAAAAACAGATAGATGAGTTTGGCAAAATTGAAGGACTCTATATACCTGAGATTCATAAGGATAATAAGATTAAAAGAAGGATAGAAAAGCTGGATTATCATCCACTTTACGAGCCTATTCAGTGGGGGGACTTCGAGGAGTCATTTAATAAAACATTTCTTTTAGAGGTATCTAGGGGATGCAGAAGCAGATGTGCATTCTGCCTCACGGGTAACGCTCTAGGCCCCTATCGTGAGAGAAGCCTAGAAAAGCTAATTGAAATAGTAAAAGAGGGACAAAAGAGAACTAAGTTTGAGAAGGTTGCATTGATAGGCTCAGACATGCCTTCTTCTCTTGATGAGATTATCAAAAGCTTAAGTGAATTGGGATTTCAGGTTTCTCTACCCTCTTTAAAGCTTAGGGACATAAATGAGAACACAATCCCCCTATTGGGCCAAGATACTATAACTTTAGCACCGGAATCTTCTGAATCAATCAGATTCCAAATAGGAAAATGTTACAAGGATGAAGAGTTCTTTGAAAAAATCAATCTAATAAAAAAATACTCTAAATCTGTTAAACTTTACTTTATCTTTGGGCTTCCCGGGGAAGAACAAAAAGATTTGGATGAAATTATAAATTTCATAAAACAATCAAAGAAACTAATAAGGACAAAATCATCATTTAATCCATTTGTTCCAAAGCCACATACTCCTTTTGAAGACCATATATTTGATTTTGCTGAATTAAAGGAAAAGATGAAATACATCACTACAAATATAAAAGATGTTAGAATTGAAGACTTGAAGGGCGCATTTATCCAATATGTTATATCTCTTGGGGGAAGTGATATCGGTAAATTTATCATTGATGGGGTAGAGAATGGTACAAACCTAACTTACTCTTCCTTCAACAAAGCAATTGAGAAAGAAGAAATATTTGTTCCGTCAAAAGAAAAGGAGTGGAAGAGAATTGAAATATCAATTTGATTTAGGGCCCCTCTGCATGAGATTAAAAGAATTGGATGTAAAAAGAGTGGGGCTAGTATTGCCTGAAGGATTAAAAGTTTATGCAGATTATATCTCTAGCGAACTTAAAAAACAAGGATATGAAGTAATAATTTCGGGGAATTTTAATTATGGTGCTTGCGATGTTCCTGATTCTAACTTTGATGATGTGTGTGACTGCTTAGTTAATTTTGGTCATGCACCTTTACCCGTTGAAAGCAATATTCCAATGTTATTCATTGAAGTTGACTTTGTTTTTCCATATATGGGGCTCTTAGAAAATAATATTAATTTACTTAAAAAAGAAGGGAAAAGGATAGGGCTAGTGGCAACTGTAAACTATGTTAAGGAACTTCCAAAAGTAAAAGAATATCTAGAAAGTGAAGGATTTGAAGTCTTTATTGGAAAGGGAGATAAGAGAGTTACATATGCAGGACAGGTCTTGGGTTGCGACTTCTCATCCGCTTCAAGTATTTCCGATAAAGTTGACTTTTTCATTTTTGTAGGGGAGGGGAGATTTCACCCATTAGGCGTTGCAATATCTACTGAGAAGAAGGTCTTTGCTTTTGATAGCGATGGGATATATCCTTTGAACGATTACAAGGATAAAATACTAAAGGAAAGATTTGGAGCCATTTTTAGGGCCAAGAATTCCAAGACGTTTGGATTAATTGTTTCAGCGAAAAAGGGCCAAAAGAGGATGACACTAGCAAAGAAACTTAAGAAAAAGATAGAAGATTCTGGATTTATAGCCGATATTATTTTGATGGATGAAGTCACACCTGATAAGCTCTATGGATTTGATTACGATAGCTTTGTTGTTTGTGCATGTCCAAGGATCGGAATTGACGATGCAAAGAGATACAAAAAGCCCCTATTGACTCCAAAAGAACTGGAAATAGTGCTTGATGGAAAAGAAGA
>DUKX01000006.1 GCA_013329085.1 Methanofastidiosum sp.
CAATTGCTGAAGCACTTGCAAAAGATATAGATGCAGTTGTTTTTTCAACTGACAAGATAAGAAAAATGATTTTTGAAAAGCCAGTATATGATGAAGAAGATAAAAGAATTGTATACAACGAACTATTTTCACAAACCGGGAAATATTTGGCTATGGGTAAAAATGTCATTCTTGATGGAACTTTTTATACAAAAGTATTAAGACAAAGGGCAAAAGAAGTTGGAAAATCATTTTGTGAAGAAGTCTACTTTGTTTATTGTGAGACGCCTGAAGAACTTCTTAAGGAAAGAATTAATAAAAGAAAGGATAAATTCAGTGACGCAGATTACAGCGTATACCTCAAAATGAAAAAAATATTTGAAGAATTTGAAGAAGATGTGATAATTATAGACACATCTGATCCAGTTAATACTAACATAGACATTATCAAAACAAGAATTCACTCAATGTAGCCTTCAAGCCCAAGTCTCGTTCCATTCTTTACAAAAACAACTGGAACTTGGATCTTTCTTAAATCTGACTTTAATTTCACGTCATTTGTTGCTACAATACATTTGTTAGTCTTAGCATATTCTAGAATTGATCTATCGACGGGGCCTTCTAACTCAATTTTTTCATAATGCTCAGAAATAATTAATGCAATTTCTTTAGCTTTTTTATCAGAACCAGTAAGTTCTATTCTATTTAACTCAGCCATAACATTTGTTGGAATTACTATTTTACATTTTTTTTCAATGACATCTTCGATTGACTCGATCCTAAGATTAAATCTACCTGGAAGAAGAAGAAAATTTGTGTCTAAAACTACAACTATTTTATTATTCCGTAGCCTATTAGTCTCCATCTAGCCCCGACCCTTCTACTTATGGCTACCCTTTCACCAACTAAAGAACATACTGGAAGTTTTAATATCAATTCTGTGACTTTCCCAACCTTCGTTGTTGTGCCTATTGTTTTAGCTGTTCCGACATTTAACAAAAGCATTTCTTTAGGCCTTATAGGATCTACTTCGATTTCATCCTCTGTACCAACAACTCTTTCAAGGAGATTTATTTCAAGAGTTAAATTCTCCCAAACTTTTGGCAACTCTTCAGGATGTCCTAATATGCTACCTGCTAGGGTATCTGACTTTGTAACTGCAGGATCTAAAGAAGTCCCAACTCCAAGAAGTCCTCCAGGTAACGCCTCTTCGACTGCTTCATTGCTAACATTTAAGCTGGATACTTCAGTTAATATTGGCTTGAAGACTTTCTTATTCTGTTCAACTTTTTCAAAGCCGGGCCTAATTTCTATTTTATCCCCAACTTTTAGTTTCCCCTGAATAAGGGATCCTCCTAATATACCTCCTTTAAGATCTTCTGGAAATGTGCCAGGTCTGTTTGTATCAAAAGACCTTGCAATGTACATTATTGGTGGTTTATTTGAATCTCTTTTTGGAGTTTTTATTACATCTTCAATTGATTTTATTAGATAGTCAATATTTACCCTGTGTTGAGCAGATATAGGAATAATTGGAGCGTTTTCAGCTACAGTTCCTTTAATAAAACTCTTTATTTGATTATAATTTTCAATTGCTTTTTCTTTAGAAACAAGCTCTATTTTATTCTGTGCAATAACAATATTCTTAATTCCAACAATATTTAAGGCCATTAGGTGTTCTCTTGTCTGTGGTTGTGGACATTTCTCATTAGCTGCAATCACCAATATGGCCCCGTCCATGATTGCGGCCCCAGAAAGCATTGTTGCCATTAAGGTTTCATGACCAGGTGCATCGACAAAGGAGACTTTTCTTAAAACTTTGGATTCTCCACCACATTTGGGGCAAGTTTTTTCAGTAGTATAGGCCTCTATCCCTTCGCATGCTTCACATTTTCTAAACTCTATATCTGCATAACCTAGTCTTATTGTGATACCTCTTCTAAGCTCTTCGCTGTGTTTGTCTGTCCAAACTCCGGATAGAGCTCGTGTCAAAGTAGTTTTACCGTGATCGACATGCCCTACAAGACCTATATTTACTTCTGCTTGTCCCAACTTTATATCTCCTTATCATAAATTATGTGCACTTAAGATTTTGATTCTTCTGGTGCTTCTTCTGCTTTCTTTTCTTCAGGATTTTCATATTTTTCAGGCTTAATTACTTTGGTGTTAATTTGAACGGTGTCTTCGTTTATGGTGTTCCCTCTAACTCTCTTTTTTCTCCTCTCGCCATGTTCTACTGGTCTAAAGCCAACACTCTTGGAAAGCAGAAGTTTTACTCTTCTGTTACCGTCGAGGTCTTGCCTCATTGGGAATCCGTCTTTATCAGATCCGCCTGTAATCTTCAATACATGGCCAGAAAGTCCTATCGTCTCACCATTAAACTCTTCGCCAATTTTTAAACCAAAGAGGGGTTCTGCCTGTTTGTCCTTTACTTCTTTCTGTATAGTTTTACCATCTTGGTAAGAAACAATAATTTTGTATTCCATTGTGACCCTCCTTTCTTTGGATATATACGAAACGATTAAATTGTTGTTTAAAAACTTTATTGTCTATACCCTATAAAAACGAAATAATTTCCTCTAGCGAAGATACTATAAGGTCTGCTTCGTTTAGAAGCTCTTCTGAGGATACACCTGAAAGAATTCCTATTGTGAAGCATCCGGCTCTTTTTCCGGATGAGATATCATATTTGTGATCTCCAATGACAACGGTATCTTCTGCCTTTTTTTCTAAAAGTTTGATGGCAACTTCTACGTGCTCAGGGTCAGGTTTTACTTTTGCAACGTCTTCTCTTGTAACAATAACATCTATATATTTCATTAATCCAGAAACTTCTAGCGTCTTCATAGATGCAGCTTTACTATTCCTAGTAATTATCCCAATATTTTTCCCTTTTGACTTTAAAATATTTAGTAGCTCTATAGAATCAGGAAAAGCCTCGGCTTTTTCTGATGCTTCAAGTTCATGCTTGACTATAATATTTTCAATGCCCTTCACAAATTCATTATACTCTTCTTCCTCGGCAAATACGGATCTTAATTCTTTTATTGTCTCGATTAAAGACCCTCTGATCTCTAGATATATCCCATTATCCTCTAGAATCTTTCTAGTGACTCTCTTTAGATGCTCAAAGTCAAGTTTAAACTTGACTAGCGTACCATCCATGTCAAATAGAAAAAGAGTGTAATGAGAGAGCTGTTTCTCCATAATAACAATATTTAAGAATGCCTATATAACAGTTATTTCATGAGTAG
>DUKX01000094.1 GCA_013329085.1 Methanofastidiosum sp.
CAACGTTATGAAGCAACGATTTCAATAAAGATTGTAAATCCTGAAAAATATTTGAATAGTCTTGATGTGTGGTCGATGAAACCAGTAGAATGGGAATCACAACAAAATGTTAGTATTATCAATGTAACCCCTATTCCTTTTATTGACTACATTGACCCAGATTCTAGAAATGGCTTATACAAATGGGTATTTACTTCTTTTAGTAAAGAATCCAATCTTACCATTATAGAAAAATTTTATTTTACATCTTATGAGATATCTTTTGATATAGATCCAAACAAGATTGGAGAATATAATACTTCTAGTAAAATATATCGAGATTTTACTAAATCCGAAGAAGAATTTCAATCTGATCATAGGGGTATAATTGAATTGGCTAATATGACTACTGGGCAAGAAAAAAACCCATATCTGAAAGCAACAAAATTATTCTATAAAGTTGCCGAGTATATGGAAAAAGAGAAAACTGCAGGCGATAATAAAGGGGCAATTTATGCATTATCAAATAAAAAGGGCGATTGTGGTGAATACTCAGCTTTGTTTATCGCACTCTGTAGAGCTTCGGGTATACCTACTAGACCTATTTATGGATTTTTGACTAATAATCATGAAACCCATATGTGGGTCGAAGTATACTTTGAGGGATACGGTTGGGTACCTGCTGATCCATATAATTATGATTTACATCCAACTCAATACAACTTTGGCCATATGCCAAATAGAATTTTTATATTGTCCAAAGGAAATATTACAATGCAGGGGGAACCCCTAGAAAATTTTGGTAGGGTAAGATATTGGGTGGATCAAAAAGATAAAACTAACACAAACTATAATTTTTTAGGTGACATTGTTATTTCATGTAATAAGGCCTAAGATTAATTTAGTGTGGAGCCACTTACTATTATATTAATGGATTATTATTGCGCATAAGAATTATATGAAATCTTTTAGAATATGTTTATCTCAAGTCGTCCATGAGTTATACTCATCTATTTGCTTTATGCAAGAATTCAGGCTAAAGATTTCTTTTCTTTTTCAAAATTGATTCTATTGAAACTCCACCTCTTTTTTCTAATTCCTTATCTGCATCAATTCTTTCATTTTCCATTTGCACTTCAAGTTCTTTTTGTATCTCGTTCAGATTATTGGAGCTTTCAATCGGATGATCATCTTTATCGAGGGGATCTTCTTCTGAGTATTCTCTCAAATAGGAATTGTTAGTGATATGATAGTTTCCCGCCTCTAATGTTATTTCATTTTTTTCACCCGAATTATCTTCGACTAATCTTTTTCCAAAAGTTTTTTTATTGGGATTGCCAACAAAATCAGATATTTCAATCTCTTGTTCAGTTATTATTTTTTCCTTATCTTTCATTCTTGATCACCTTCTTATATTCCTCCCAATACTTTCCTCTCCAGATCAGGCTATAATCTGGATCCCCCGAGGTTTTACCAGCAATAACGCAATGGGGATTCCTTGAACCCTGCTGGCCTATTTTTAGATCTTCACCAGGACTACCAGCCCCATGCCAATGAGTTTGACCACAATAAGGACATTCTGGGAGAACCCATTGATTGGCCCCGTTGGGATTATCTGTCCGCTTCAGATAGACTTCAACTTCTAGGTAATTCAAATTATCTCATCCCCAAAGAAAGATATGTAGGGTGTGCATAGTTTGATAGGTTTTTCTAAAAGTCCCTATGGGAGGGATAATATTTAGTAATTTTTGAAAATAGGGGTAAACCCTACATACCCAACACAGATTAATCTTCAACAATTGCCTCAACCTCCAGTTTTGTCTCAGGATTGTAATCACCTGAAATTGTGAATATCAACTGCCCCCTCCAATCCGGATTTACTTGAACGCCTGTGTAAAATACTCCTGTTGAGTTCCTTTCTTTTTCATACCCCTTCTCTTTCATAACTCTGCCAAATTTAGTATTCGAATATTTTGTTATGCCTTCAAGCCTTGAAAAATTCTCATAAGCGGTGTAAAGTTCATATCCTTTTTCAGTAAAGCCCTTTCCCACAGAACAACACTTCTCAATAAAGAATCCGATTGGGTCATTCTCCAAGTTTGTTAATGTGGTAATGTTCTGGACTTTCAAAGGAATTGTTAGCTTATTGTTTTCTGTTATGTCCTCTTTGTAAGCCTTCCACCCCCCATACATCCAGTTCAAAATAGCGCTTTTCACGTAGGGATCTTTCAGTTTTCCCGGTAATTCTTTATCCTGCTCTTCTTCAGGGATGGTGACATCAAAATGGATGAATATTGTTCTTTTGATAAAACTTGGCTCATATCCCGAGTATTTTAGTTTGTGATTACCTTCAAAGATTAGTTTCACAGTAGGATAAAACTCTTCCTCGCTCTTGTATAAACCCCTGCTAGTAATAATATCTCCGCCTGTTACAGATTTTATGAGATTATCGTCCAGCTNNATTGATTCTTTCTTTTTTCAAAAGTATTGAAAGGAGTAACTTGAGCATAATCACTCAATACGTGTTTTATAGCTTCAGTAAATCTTGACTTGCCATTATCCCTCTTTCCATAACAGCAGAAATACCTCTGCTCAAGTATTGCGCCATTCAAAGATAAACCAGCTATTTTCTGAACAAATAATCTAACTTCAGGATCTGGTAGTATTTTCGTTATGAATCCATTCCAAAGCTCTGAACTAGCGTCTG
>DUKX01000157.1 GCA_013329085.1 Methanofastidiosum sp.
CCGCTCCCTTCTGTTGACTTTTTCGCCTTCAGCAGATATTATTGAATCATGAATAAAAAAGAAATTATGCTGAAAAATAAGATTTCCGAAGAGTTTCCGGATATAAAGATAAAAGCGGAAATCACATGTTCTTCAACAAAAAAGCAGGAGGCTCGGAGTGATTGATTTTGGGGACTTTGCATGGTTTGACAAAGCAAAGGACTTTTCCGAGCTTATCGCTCTCGGAGCGGATTTTGCAGAGGAGGTCTTTGAAAAATACTCCTGCAAAAAGGATAAGGACATAATGGAAAGGGCGAAGATAATCTACAAAAGACTCGGCATTGTTTTGATGTATGAATCCCTCAAGGGCTATCCAATGCCTTTTAATGAAGCATACAGCTTCTTCAGAGAGAGATTTTACGGATAAATTTGATTATATATAGAAATAGCATTTTGTATCTTGAAATATTCAATAAAATCATTTACAATATCCATATGGAAGACTTTCAAAAATCAAGTTTAATCAATGATAATGAACTGCTGAATTTAAAAGAAGCAAGTAAATGGGCTAGTGAATATCTCAATAAAAATGTAACTGTAGCAAATATTTCTTATCTCATCCAGTATGGCAAAGTTAAACGAATAAGTTTTGAAGGGACTACCACTGTCTCAAAAAGGGATTTAATTAAGTATTATAAGAGCGTCATTGATAATAAGATTAGCAATGGTGATAATCTAAATTGGGAATTGTCGTTTGAGCAATATAAAGAATCAGAAACAACAAAACATGTGCATCGTTTGCATCCGTACAAAGGAAAGTTTATACCACAATTGGTTGAGTATTTCTTAAATGATAAAACAACGAATTTAAAAAGAGAAGTCTATTTTCACAAAGGAAACGTAATCCTTGACCCATTTGCAGGAAGCGGAACAACTTTGGTTCAAGCTGGTGAACTGGGAATTCATGCTATAGGAATTGATATTTCCGAGTTTAATTCGTTTATATGCAACTGTAAATTGAGAAAATATAATATAAAGGATTTAACTGAATCAGTTGGTAAAGTATCGTCTATATTGAACAAACAATATTTATCATCAAATATTCAGGAATTTACTGAAGAATTAGATGAAATATTATCAGAATTCAATTATAGATATTTTCCTTCGCCTGAGTATAAAATAAAACTCAACAGCGGTAAAATTNNAAATGATAGTACATTCTTAAACAAATGGTATGTTCCAAGTATTAGGAAAGAAATAGATGTTGCAATAAAAGAGATTCGATTAATTGAGGATAAGTATGTAAGGGATTTACTCTCGCTTATGTTGAGCAGAACAATCAGGTCTTGTCGAGCGACAACCCACTCGGATTTAGCGACTTTGTTTAAACCGGTATATTCACCATATTACTGCACCAAACATGGAAAGATATGTAGGCCTCTATTTACATTGATAAAGTGGTGGAATAAATATTCGACAGATACAATAGAAAGAATTTATCAATATTCTTTGTTAAAGACAGATACAAAACAATTATGTCTTACTGGTGATAGTCGAGCTATAGATATTTTTAAAACTATTAATTTGGATAACACTTTCAACAAATATTTAAAAAGCAACAAGATTGACGGTATCTTTACGAGCCCTCCATATTTAGGGCTTATTGATTATCATGAACAACACGCTTATGCCTATGAGCTATTAGAGCTTGAAAGAAGAGATGATGCTGAAATAGGCAAAATGGGTAAGGGACAAGGACAAGCCGCAAGAAAAGAATATATAAAGAGTATCTCCGATGTTTTTATAAATAGCAAAAGATTTCTTAAAAAAGATTACAATGTTTTTATTGTGGCAAACGATAAATATAATCTTTATCCTGAAATAGCAGAATTGAGTGGAATGAAGATTATACAGCAATTCAACAGGCCTGTACTAAATAGGACTGAGAAGGATAAAAATAAGTATTCCGAGTCAATATTCCATTTAAGGAGTAAAGATGAATGAAAAGAATGTGAAAAAGATAATATTTGATAGTATTAAAACAAAATTACGAAATTACAATCCCGAGAGACATTATATGCCGTTTCATCTTAGATTGATTGGAAAAGATAGAATGGCTTTATTTTCTTTTATACAATCATTAAATACAAGCTTTGGGACAAGCATTTTTGAACCGGTTGCTGTTGAAATTGCCAAAAGCAAATTTAAGTTTGCAAAAAGACAAGTCACATCCGGAACTCATTTAACTGATGAATCATTTTCTTTAATTAACAACCTTGTAAATAATTTAATATCTGCAAAGTCAACTCCAAATAAACAGGCTGAAATTGAATCTATTAAAAAAGTTCTAAAAAAGGGTAAACAAATAGAAATCAAGCCGACTAAAGTTGATTTGAAATTAGTATCTAAAGATGATGTTATCTATCTTATTGATTTAAAAACAGCTAAACCTAATGTCGGGGAATTTAAGGGTTATAAAAGAACTCTTCTTGAATGGATAGCCGTAACTTTATCTGATGGACCCACAGCGAAGGTCGAATCCCTTATCTGCATACCCTATAATCCTTACGAGCCGGAACCATATGACAGATGGACAATCAGAGGAATGCTTGATTTAGAAAGAGAATTAAAAGTGGCTGATGAATTTTGGGATTTTTTAGGAGGAGAAGGAACATGTCAAAAATTACTTAATATCTTTGAGCAGGTAGGAATAGAATTGCGTGAAGAGATTGATGAATATTTCAAGAAATATAATTGATTTTAACTGGCGGGGACGGAGTATACTTTATACTTT
>DUKX01000011.1 GCA_013329085.1 Methanofastidiosum sp.
GCTATTCTTTCACTACTTTTTCCAAAACTTATATTGAATATATTAAGCATTAATATACCAAATAATAGCATAAGTGGCCCTAATAATACTTTTCCGTATTTTTGAAGCCCGATAGATATTGAAAATGTACTAATGCCTACCCATACAATAACTGCTGCTATGCCAATATATACAATCATTCTACCAATAGTATATAAAATTCCAACAAGCAATGTGTGTTTGCTGTTTCCAATTTTTTTAGATGTATATGCTATAGCAGTAATATTAGTTGCAAGTGGACATGGACTTATTGCAGTCATGAGCCCTATGAAAAAAGCGGCTATTAATGGAATATTGCTTCGGCCTAATGATTCAAACAAAGGCATTAGGGAAATAGTACTTGCCATATTATATAATAAGTAAACAGCACTAATGAGAACAAGAAATAATGGGATAATGAAGAAGAGTTTATTTGAATATTTTCTTTCTGGTGAAATGTCTTTAGTAGATTCCTTAAGAGTAATTGAATACGAACTCATTATCTCTTTTTTTCTAGATTCGAATTCGTCTTTTGATATGACGTGTGACATATATAACTTTGTCAACTGTTGTATTTTATCGTCCAACACTTTGCCATTATTAGACTGATCCATTTTATCACCTAAAAGAGAGAATTATATTTTAGTAAGGTCCCCATTAAGCCTCATATCAACAAGTTGTTTCACATAGCTCATGAAATTGTCCTTGTTCTCAATTCGGTACCAAACACCAAAATTTTCTTCAATATAGAGGTGGCCTTGATCATCGTAGACTCCAATGCACAGTGCTGATCCTGGAGGCCTGTATAGTAAGACAAGTTCTTGATTTTCAGGAAGCTCATAGTTAACGTGTCTAAAGGTAATTCTTCCATTGCTTAATTCCTTTGAATAGTATTTGTTAATAGTTTCTTCTGCATATTCACCCAAAGTTTTACAGCTATAACATTGGACTTTTGGATGGAAGTGAAGGATCTCAACTTTCAAAACATTTACTTTTTCAGGAGTTACATTGGCATTTCCTTGATTTGTATTTGACTGCGTGTTCGTCTGCTGTGTTTGTCCTTGATTTGCATTATTACTGACACAAGCAGGAAAAAGAACTAAAGAAGCGATTAATAGGATAATAAATAAGTATCTTTTCATTATATATGCCTCCAGAGTGTAGTATCATATATAAACATATAAGTAGTTATTTATAGCATATTTATAAACATTTTGGTAATATGGAATATTCAAATTTTATTAATTAACTAATCTTATAGAATATAAATTAAATAGTGCCCACAACAAATCTTTAAAAAAGTTTATATATCAATATATAAATAATCACACATGGTAATGGATGAAAAACGAAATGTTTCACTCCTTAAAGCAATGGGAGAAAGTACAAGATATAAAATTCTTAGCGTGCTTGTTTCTGGAGAACGGTGTGCTTGTGAAATTCCTGGACTAATAAAAAGGTCTCAGCCTAACACCTCTATGCATCTCTCAAAATTACAGGATTGGGGGATTATACAATCAAGAAGAGACGGCAAAAGAATACTCTACACAATCAAGGATTCAAGAGTTAAGAAAATTCTAGAAATTGTAAATAAGGAGGATTGATTCTATTAAAGTTAAAGTTTTAGGAAGCGGATGCGCAACATGCAAAAATCTATATGAAAAAATAAAAAGATTAGTAAGTGAGGGAAAACTTAATGCGACTGTTGAGTATAGTTCTGATATAACTGATCTTATTAATGAAGGAATAATGGGCAGCCCAGCGATACTAATAGATGGAAAAGTTGTAAAAGTTGGAAATCCCTCAGAAGAGGAGCTTAATAAAATTCTTGGCATCAAATAATTGGAGGATTATATATGAGAATGTTAGAAGAATTCTTCCCCGAATTTACAAAAAAATTAGATGAGATAGATGAGCTATACAAAGATAAAAGAACAATAGATGAGAAGACCTACCAGTTCATATGTTTTGCACTTTCTATTAAAGCCAGATCAAAGCCTTGTGTATTAAAACATTTCAAAGGAGCTCTTGAAGCTGGAGCTACAGTAAAGGAACTAAGTTACATTTTTGCTTTGGTAATGAGAGAAGCTGCTGGAGCTGATGACTGCTGGACACACGACGTAATAGGGGAATGGAAAGAGATACTAAAGGGCAATATAAACTGTGAATGTAAAAAATAATTATTTTATTATATATTTCCAAATATTAGTCCTGCTATAGTAGAATATAATATAACTAACATTACATAAACTATAGTTCTTTTTGAACCTAACACTTTTCTAATCACAAGCATATTAGGTAAACTCAAACTAGGTCCTGCTAATAATAATGCCAAAGCCGGACCTTTGGCCATTCCTTTTGCGATAAGTGCTTGTAGTATTGGAATTTCAGTTAGTGTAGAGAAGTACATAAACGCCCCGAATATAGAAGCTATCAAATTTCCTAAAACATTATTTTTTCCAACTATCTGTTCAATTAAATATTGGGGTATTAAAGGCATTATGAATCCAGCTATAAAGACCCCGATAAACAAGAGAGGTATCAACATCTTTGAAAAATGCCAAGTTTCTTTAAGCCACGATTTAGAAGTTTCTTTAGAGAGTTTGAAAATCGCTATTAAAGCCACAACTAATGTTAGAATTCCCATAGTGATATATTTCAAAGATGGCCCTATTGATAAACCATTTACGACAAGTATCATCACCAGTGAAAAAAAGAATGTAATTAGTATTCTTGAAGAAACAGATGCTTCAGTACTTTCTTCTAAATATAGTTTACCACCTTCAGATCTTTCTCTAAAAATTAAGGCCATTGAAACCCCAACTATAATCGAAAGACTAATCGCAGAAATAACTCTTGCAAGACCTATAGAGAATCCCAAAACACTAAATGTTAAGAATATAGCTGCAATATTTATTGCTGGACCAGAAAATAAAAAAGTAACTGCGGGGCCAAGACCTGCTCCTCTTTTTCTTATTGATGCAAATAATGGGAGTATTGTACAAGAGCAAACAGCAAGTATAGATCCAGATACCGAGGCAATACCATAGGATAATAATTTATTACTACCGCATCCAAGATACTTTAAAACAACATCTTTTTTTACAAATATACTAATGGCGCCGGCAATGAACATGGCAGGAACTAAACACGTCAAAACATGCTTTCTTGCATAATCATGCAAAAGATAGACAGCACTAAATAATGATTCCTGAAATAGATTATTAGTGATAGGCATGAAATAAAATCCCAAAAAGAGGAGGATTAATATCAAAAGAATATTCTTTTCTTTCATAACGAGACCTTAACTATCACCTGTATGATTTTAAACATATAATTATTAATTGATATATAAAGTTTTCTATATTATTAAACAAGAGCAATTAATTTGTCCTAGAATTAGCTTAATTAAAAATTAATTAAAATAAAAAATAAATTTTTAAGAGTACTCTTCGAGTCCTAGTCTCTTTAATGTAGCTTTTGTTGGAACTCCTTTTCTATCCCAGCCTCTGAGGTCATAGTACTCATCAAGCATTGTATCAAGCTCTTTTTGTGGTGTATACATACCTTTTGAAGCTCCTGATGGAATTGGCTCGTTCAAAGCTCTCCATGGGATTGTGTCGCCTGTTCTTGCTTTGCCTGACTCTCTTATTGTAAATAATCTCTCCATTGTGTAAATTCTTTCTGCTATTAACTTGACTTCATCTAAAGTTGTGTTCCATCCTGTTACTGCGTTTATCCAGTCAGAATGAGCCTGAGCTACTGATGTTCCATAAATCTTTTCAGCAAAATGGCAAACAACAAGTGAGTCCCCCAAACATGTCCAGTTTTGAGTATTAAAGGCATTCAAAGCCCTTCCTTCTGTTGTTTTTCTCTTCTCTGGAGGTAATCCATACTCAATTGGTCTTGCATCATGATGGCTTCCTCCTCTCGGAGATGTTGCGTAACCAACAGACATAGTCTTTTGTGCTCTTGGGGAGTGGCCTGCAGGTTCAAGACCTTTTACATGGAACGCATACTTGTATGCATCCCCCCCTAATTTTTCTGCGATTGCCCTTGTTCCCTTACATATAAGGTCTCCAAATTCCCCTCGTCTCTCAGCTATTATTCTAACAAGCTCAAGAAGGTCTTCACCGTTTCCAAATTTAAATGTACGGCCATCTGTATCTTTTTCTGTTAAGAGTCCCCTTTCCATTAACTCCATAACCATAGAAGCTGTTACTCCAGCAGATATTGTGTCTAGCCCATATTCATCGGAAAGCCTATCCGCCTCAATTATATAATCAACGTCGCCAATGGCCGGCATACTACCAAAAGAATATTGGGTTTCATATTCAGGTCCTTCTGAAACGTTGTCCCACTTGTTAACTTTGAAATCTTTTGCACAGTGGATGCAGCAGCTGAAGCATGACCTATGTCTAATTAAATGCTCGGTATTGAGTATTTCTCCACCAATCTTATCAACATGCTCAAATGTTTCTTCCTGCATGTTTCTTGTTCCCATTCCCCCAAATGCATTAATACTTGCTGGAAGTCCGGTAGTTCCATATTTAGAGAGACCTCCTAAAGTTTCTTTAGCTTTCTGAGCAAATTCTCCATATAGCGCCTTTACTTTTCCCATGTCAGCTACTTTAACGTCTTTGTCACCGTATATAGCAATAGCTTTAAGATTTTTTGATCCCCAAACTGCTCCATTACCACTTCTTCCAGCAACTCTGGTATCGGTGATAATTGAAGTCATAGGGACTAATTTTTCTCCTGCTGGCCCAATGCATGCAACCTTATACTCATGTGTAAGTTCTTTTTTTATTCTGTGTTGTGTTTCTATTGTCTTAAGGCCCCAAAATCTTTCTGCGTCTCTTATTTCGACTTTATCGTTGTTAATAACAATCATTACAGGTGAAGCTGCCTTTCCTTTAATTACAACAGCATCATATCCTGCATATTTCAACATTGCAGCAAATCCCCCACCAGCACTACTGTCTGCAAGAAGTCCAGTCTGAGGAGACTTTACTCCAAAATGCGTTCTTCCTGCACCATGTGCCAAAGTACCGCTCAAAGGACCTGATGCAAATACAGAGACTGCTTCAGGTGAAAGTGGATCTGTACCCTTTTTGATTCCGTCATAAAGATATTTTATTATGAATCCGTTTCCGCCTAGCCATTTTCTATAAAACTGCTCATTTGGTGTTTCTACTTCAGTCTTTCCTGTTGTAAGATCTATATGTAATATCTTACCTGCATAACCATAAACCATCTTAATCACCTACCGATAATGCATTTTTTGGACATATCTTGACACATTCTGGTTCCCCTTCACATAAATTACATTTGATTGGGAGTTTGTAATCTTTATGCCAATAAATACCATCGTATGGGCAGGCTTTAACACATAATCTGCAACCAATACATAAATCGTTAATAAGAACAACTCTTTCCAAATCTTGGTCAATTACAAGGGCATCTGTTGGGCAAGCATCAACACATGGGGCATCGTCACATTGTAAACATACATTGTATTTCGGAGCGACATAGTCTTCCGTCTTAATTTTAATTCTAGATTTTTTTGGGTTAAATGCATCGTACCACTTAGATGAACAAAATAGTTCACATAAATTGCATCCAGCACATTTCTTTTCATCAAAAACTATATGTTTCATTTAAATTACCCTCCTAGGACTGTCTTTATTAATACATATTCATATAAAAGATTTTCGGAATTATCGATATGTTTAAATAAATATAACGAAATAATATATTTATTTAATTTTTTTACCAGTTTTTATACATTCTTTGCAGATTTGACCTTCTAAAATACAGGATATACATATTGTTCTCCCACAAAGTCTGCATATATATGGGTAAACAACATGTTTTCCACAAATCATACACATCATAATAATCTTAGGTGTAAACTTCACAGCCGCTTGAAGTTACAATCAAGCTATGCTCTGCCTGAGACACCAAACCTCCTTCACTATCTAATAAAACATTGTAGGGATAAATGGCATTTGCCCTAATAAGATTTCTCAAAGAGAAGTTAATTTTTAGGCCAGTATAATTTTTTTCTAGCCATCTTTCTGCAAATGGCAACGTCCTATAGTTTTGTTTAATAACATTCAATAATTTTTTTGAGCTAGGATCTCTTATAGGCCTGTCCTGAAGATATTTGAAGATATAGACCTCTTCAGAAGACTTAAGTTTACCTGCTTTAGTGGATGCAAAAGGCTCTATTGCCATAGTATCTCCTTCCTTTAACTTTGTTCCAAGATTACTATTATAGTTTGGTATCGTGATCCCAGAATGAAGTACATAAGGCCTAAGCCCATGACCACATAGGTCTTTTATCGGATTAAAATTAAAATCTTTAATTGTTTCTTCTATAATTTTACCAATATAATTAGTCTTAACTCCAGGCTCAACGGTAGCTATTGCATTTTTTAGGGCCTCTTGTGTTGCTTTTATGAGATCATCATCACTCTCATCAACCTTAACAGTATATGCTGTATCGGCGATACACCCTTCAATATGGCACCCTATATCGACCTTTACATAGTCACCACTCTTTAGAACAAGATCTGTATCAAGATTAGGTGTATAATGTGCAGCGACACTGTTAATAGAAATATTACATGGAAAGGCTGGAAATCCACCCATTTCAATTACTTTATTTTCAATAAATTCTACTAAATCAACTAGTTTGTAACCACTAACAACTAGTTTTCTTGATTCATCTTTAATAATTTTAAGAATCTCTCCAGCTTTTCTATAGCTTTCAAAGTAATTTTCAGCGTCTTGCATAGTAGTACAATAGAATATTCATTTAAATTATTATTTACAGGGGTACCCCTTCACTTCCATTGGAAATTAAATTTTTATAATTCTTTTTGTGTATTAATATAAATTTTTATAAAATCCCATTAATCTATGTTTCTTTAACTATATAAATTTTTCCTCTTATTAGATTCATTTGAACAATCAAAACAAGATAGAACCAACACGATCATATATTTCGACTAAAACATGTAATTTAGAATAAAGGTTAATTAACCTCTGTTTTGTTATAATGGTATAGATTATTTTCCTTTTAATTTGATTTTATTAATTAAAGTAAATCTCCAGTGGAAACAAAGGGGTGGGAGAAATATATAAAAAGGATAGCTATGACATAGAATACTAGAGTGATGCAATTGAGTGACAATGACGAAGAAACACCTTTGAAGTACGACGCAAACACCAGAGCGAAGAATTTTTCTGAAGTTTCTGATAAAGATGAACTCCAATATACTATCGCTTCAACTGTAGAAGATTTTGTTTCAAATAAACAATCATCACTTGATGATTTGTTCGACGAACTTCTTTTATCAAATTCTATTTTTAAAAATAAAGAAGTTTTACGCCATTCTTATACTCCAGATATATTACCACACAGAAAAAATGAAATAGAAAAACTTGCTGCAATTTTGGTATCCGCGCTTAAAGGAGAAACACCCTCAAATATATTTGTTTATGGTAAAACTGGAACAGGTAAAACTGTAGTCGTAAAATATGTTGGAAACGGTCTTGTTAAAAAAGTCGGTGGTAAGGCTTTTTTGAAAACATCTCCAACAATAGATTGCAACACAAGACTTCCAAAACCAGATCTTTCTTCAAGTATTAAAATGGATATGCCCATTACTTTCATTTATATTAACTGTGAAGTTGTTGATACACAATATAGGTTATTATCAAAATTATCTGAATACTTTGGCCAGTCAGTTCCTCTCACGGGTTGGCCTACGGATAAAATTTATGATGTTTTCTCTCAAAGTCTTGACAGTGAAAAGAAACTTGTTATTATTATTCTTGATGAAGTTGACCAGCTCCTCAAAAAAGGAGGAGATGATGTTCTTTATAATTTAACGAGAATTAATGGGGACTTGGAAAATGCTAGAGTTAGTATCATCGGCATTTCCAATGATTTAAAATTCATTGAATTTTTGGACCCTAGAGTGAAGAGCTCTCTTGGTGAAGAAGAAATTATATTTCCACCATATGATGCACCACAACTTATGGATATCTTGGAAGACAGGTCAAAAATTTCTTTTAATGAGTCAGTAATTAATCCTGGTGTAATCCCTCTTTGCGCTGCTTTTGCTGCCCAAGAACATGGAGACGCCCGAAGAGCTCTTGATCTATTAAGAACTGCCGGTGAAATAGCAGAAAGGCAGAATGCTAAAAAAGTTACAGAGCCCCATGTCAGAGTTGCAAAAGATAGAATCGAACAGGATAGAATATCTGAAGTAATTAAAACACTTCCAACTCAATCAAAACTCATACTTTATTCTGTATACCTTCTTGAAAAATATATGCCTGGAGAAATTATCACAGGAGATGTATTCAACATATACAAGGATTTAAGTAACATCTTAAAAATTGACATACTTACTCAAAGAAGAGTATCCGATTTAATATCGGAGCTTGATATGCTTGGGATATTAAATGCTAAAGTTGTAAGCAAGGGACGATATGGAAGGACAAGAGAAATATCCTTAGGTGTTCCACCAACTCAGATTAAATCCCTACTTGAAAACGATTTTAAAATCAAGAAAGTATCTGGGTATATCCCACCAATTCAACACAGGCTTATATAGATTAATTAAAAAGAAAAAGTAAATTATTTAACATTTACTTTCAATGCCTTTTCTTTTTCTTCTGTTTTCTTCATTNNGGAATTGATCTGTAAAAGCCCTGATACCTCCTCTCTTGAAAGAAATATCCTTTTTTCTCATCCTCTTCTTTCTTTTCATAATTCTTTTCTGCTTTTATTTCAATTGAATCTTCTGTTACTTTTATGTCAATGTCGTCTTTTGTTATACCTGGCATTTCTAGCTCCATTATAAATTCATTTTCATTTTCTTTTAGATCTGTCAAAGGCCTTCTATACCTCACTACTTCTCCTTCTTTTGATTCTCCTGGGCTCAATAAGGGAGTTCTTCTCCAAAATTCAGGAAAAGATCTCTCAATTTCTTCCTGCATTTTTCTCATATCTTCCATAATATCAAACCAACTCATTTGGATCACCTCTTTTATTTCCTACACTATATGTTAACCTAACTTTAAGTATATAAATCTTTCGCTTTCATTTTTTTTATAGGTGCAATTGTACAAATTAATAATTTAATGAGAAAATAATTATGTTGGATAATATGTGATAAATAATTCACGGAAATTATTATAAATATTAATGCTTTATTTTTTATATGGATGAAAAATCTTCTATAAAAAATAGTGCTTCTTGTTCAACTGGAGGGTGTCCACTATGCACTAGAGATGGTATGATACTAGCTGGGGTAGGTATAGCAGTGGCATTTCTAATGCCGCCTCCATTTGGTTTTCTGGGATTTGTAATACTAGGATTAGCATATTTTCTACCATCAATTAAAGCTAAAATTAAAAAATAATCTTAATTAATCTTTTTTATTCGGATGGGAATTGATTTGCAAACTGGTATAATACAATAGGCCACCAATTAATATTTTCACTGTCCATATCCTTTCCGTAACTTATACCGTTTCTAACAATTATCAAATTTTTTTCTGGTGATACATAGATATACTGTCCGTGATTTCCAGCAGCATAAAAGTCATAACTTGTATCCTCCCTCTGTATCCCCCACCACATAAGAGAGTAATATCCAGAATATTCTTTGAAAAATGTTTTATCCGGATAATAGTTTTTATCCTCAGGAAAATAAGGTGCTGTAGACGCCACTACCCACCCAGAGGGGATAAGCTGTTTCCCATTCCAATTTCCTTTTCTTAGATATAATCTTCCAAATTTTGCAAAATCTATTACCTTGCAATTTATTCCGCTTTCCATCTTCTCAAAATCATTTGCGTCTATACTCCATGAGCCGTCAAACTCCATCCCAACAGGCTTCCATATCTTTTCGTCCATGTATTCTGAAACTGAACTATTTGTAGATCTCTCGATAATCATTCCTAGAAAAAGAGGATTATAATTATTGTATAGAAACTTCTCACTAGGACTCTCTTCAATTTTAGTTTTTTCTAGAGCTAACTTTCTCAAGTTGGGGGCATAATAAGTATAGATGTCATCGGGCGGTTCGTTGTATTTCAATCCTGATGACATGTGTAAAAGATCAATTATTCTTATCTCACTAAATCGTATATCCCGCTCCTTTAATTCGGGAAGATAGTCTGTTATGGGATCATATAAAGATTTGATATATCCTTCATCAATTGCAATACCTATTAGCGCAGATACAAATGATTTAGCAACAGAAAATGATGTGACAGTTGATTCTCGGGTGTAACCATTATAATACCTCTCAAATATTATATTATCTTTGTAGATTACAATAAATGATGTCGTATCTGTTTTTTCAAGAAACTCATCCAAATCCCCTATCTTATTATCTCCATATTTAACCTCGGCAAAACGGTTCTTTACTACACTCTCTAAATTGCTTTCACCAAATTTGAATATCGGCCCTTCATTAGAAAAGTCATGATGTGGAAAAGCTTTGTAATGATTTACGTTGGCAGGCCCGTATCTTAATACTCGCCCTATCGTGGTATTAGAGTAGCTTAAGACAAAAAATGACAGAACAAGAAAAACTAAAATAATCAGTTTTTGTCTCTTTTTGAACATATTATTCATTTCCAAATTTAAAAAGTTTGAGTTAAAGATATTTAAAAATCTATCTCACTAAAGTATTTTACCTTAAACGATTGATAACCTTTTAATATTGAAATAATATTCTCTTTTGTGGTAAAATGAGTGAAGATTTGCACAAACTTGCGCTTAAATATGCTCTTATTAACGCCTTTCAGTATGGAGGCACTCCAAATTCTAAGGCCGTTACTGGAAAAATCATGGCTGAGTTACCTGAAGTAAGAAAGCAGGCAAAAGATGTAATTTTGGCTGTTGAAGAAGCTATTAATCAAATTTCAAAAATGTCTAACAAGGATATTGAAAATAAATTAAGAGAGGTATACCCTGAACACTTTTCAGAAAAACCGAAGGAAAAAGAAGCTCCAAAGGTGCTTCCACCACTCGAAGGTGCAGAGATGGGGAAGGTAGTGACAAGGCTTCCGCCAGAGCCAAATGGATACCCCCATATAGGGCATGGCATGTCATTTTACTTTAATTATTATTACGCTAAAAAATACGATGGTAAAGTTATTCTAAGATTTGACGATACCAATCCAAAAAAGGAAAAACTTGAGTATTACGATGCCATAAAACAGGATTTAAAATGGCTCAAAATAACTTGGGATGAAGAGCGAAACATGTCTGATGACATGCAACTTTACTATAGGTACGCTTTAGATCTTATTAATATGGGAAAGGCATACGTCTGCAACTGTGATTCAGAATATGTATCTAAGCTTAGATATGACTCAAAGGATTGCCCATGTGTTTCAAACTCAGTTCAAGATAATCTCTCTCTTTGGAAGGAAATGGAAACAGCAGATGAGGGGAAATATTCTCTTAGACTTAAGGGGGACATGGCTTCAAAAAATACAGTCATGCGAGACCCTACTATGATGAGAGTTGTTGACCACCCGCACCCGATACAAGGTGACAAATACAGAATATGGCCAGTTTATGACTTTGCTTGCGCGATTGAAGATTCTGTTCTTGGTGTAACACATGTACTTAGAAGCAATGAATTTGCATTAAGAATAGAATTACAGGATTATATCCGAGGACTCCTAAATTTAAGAAATCCGAAAATAATTGAATATTCAAGATTCACCGTCAAAGGAGCGCCTACTTCTAAAAGACTAATTAGGCCTTTAATAGAAGAACATGTGGTATCTGGATGGGACGACCCACGACTTGTAACAATTCGTGGCCTTAAAAGAAGAGGCATAACTCCAGAAGCTATCCATATGGTCGCAGAGGAGATTGGACTTTCAAAATCAGAACCAGAAATTGATTGGTCACTTATTGAATCACTCAATAGAAAGGTAATAGATTCAACATCTGATAGATACTATTTTGTCTCCGACCCTAAATCCCTTGAGGTTATTGATGCTTCTTATCAAACTATCCAATTAAAGCGCCACCCAGATTTCGATAGAGGATTTAGAGATGTGCATATAACTGATAAATTTTTCATATCTGGAAATGATTTTGTGGGTATAACTAAGGACCAAATACTCAGGTTAAAAGACCTATTCAATATTTTCATAATAGATACTGACACTAATTCGATTAAAGCTATGCACACAGACGAAAAAACCTCTAAAGATGAACTTTCTAAAATAAAAAAGATTCAGTGGGTATCTGACAAAAATGTGAAAGTATCAGTTATAATACCTGGAACTTTATACGAAGGGGAGAATATCAATCCAAATTCTCTTACTACGATAAACGGTTATGGGGAAGAAGGTATTGCCAACCTAAAAGTAGATGACATTGTGCAATTTGAACGCTTTGGATTTGTAAGAGTTGACAAGATAGACCCCAGTGGAGTTACTGTCATTCTGAGCCATAAATAAGGTGAGTTATGGATTTTAAGGAAGCCTCTCTGAGGGAGAGGAAGATATACTACCATGAAGAATGGAAAGAAAAAGATGTTCCCGATTTTATAGTCGAGCGAATAACTGAAAGGGAATTTGCTTTTGACCATGATGGCAATGGGTATAATGATAGATACAAAGGCTTTGAAAATGTTGATCTATTTTCAGATTTTTTAATTAAGAATTTTCCATATGCCGTCTGTACAAGCGTTTCATATTATTCAAAACCTAAAAACAGAGAAGACTGGAAGGGCGCCGAACTAGTTTTTGATATAGATGCCAAAGACTTAACAGTCAAAAGTTGTGATTGTAAAGAGGGTCATGTTTGTGAAAAATGTTTATCAGAGGCTAAAGAAATTGTTTTAAAAATAAGGGACGCGATGATTGGAGATTTGGGGATAAAACGGCTAGTTTTGGTATATTCTGGTAGAGGATATCACTTGAGGGTAGTAGATAAAGAGGTACTTCCACTAGAGAGAAGATCAGAAATACTTGAATATGTCACAGGCTCTAAGAGACCAAAAGACCTTTTTTTGTCTCACGGATATCCTGCTGTTTACAGAAAAATGTTTGTCATGACTTTTAATAAAATGAATGAAAAAGATCTCCCTTTTAGTAAAAATATTGTTGACACTCTTCTCGCAGAAAAAGAATCTATTATATCGAAACTAAATACTTACCATGCCGATTTTCTTGATATTAAAGGTATAGGGGATAAGACAAAAAATGAATTTTTGGGCCATATAGAGCGAATAAATGCATCTTTAGTCGACGGCAAGGTTACTGTCGATGTAAAAAGAATATTAAGATTACCTTCCACACTTCACTCTAAAGTTTCTATGAAATGTGTTGAAATAAAGAACATTGAAAATTTTGATCCATTAAAACAAGCTGTTCCAAAGTTCGTTTTTGAGAGAAAAGATTAGATTTACCAAAAGCCTTTAAAAC
>DUKX01000046.1 GCA_013329085.1 Methanofastidiosum sp.
ACAAAAAATGTTACACTACCAATAAACTAGATAGTGATTATAAAGCCATCATTGCCGACAAGCGCTTTGAACAAATCCTGAAATTTTTTGAGCACTATAATTTCACCATCTCGGAGGATAGTCCGCTGGACAAAGAAGTGGCCGTTGACCCGGAAATGATTGGTAAGGTTTATGAAAGCTTGGTTAACGTCTCTGATGAGATTGATGAACGCGGTGAAGCCGGCATCTTTTACACTCCGCGCACGGAAATTGATCTCATGTGCCGCCTCGCCCTCGTAGACAATCTGGCGAACCATCTGGGCGAAAATAAAAAAGAATTATTTTACCAGCTTGTCTTTTCCTTAGAACCTGATGAGAAGGCCGATGCAGATAAAATTATCGCTAATAATAATCTCTGGCCTGCTATTAGTGAAAGACTACACAAGATAACTGTACTTGACCCTGCCTGCGGTTCTGGCTCATTTCTTGTCGGCATGCTTCATATTTTAGATGACTTGCAGGCACGGGCAAATAAGCAGCTCGGTAAAATAGAAGATGCCTATACCCGCAAGAAACGTATCATCGGGCAATCCCTCTATGGGGTGGATGTCATGGAATGGGCATGTCGCACGGCAGAGTTACGCCTCTGGCTGGCGCTTATTGTGGATACGGAATTTTCTCTGGCGGAGCTGCATGTCCGTAATGAACCACTCCTGCCTCATTTTACCTTCAAAATCCGCTGTGGCGATAGCCTGGTGCAGGAAATCGGTGGCATTAATCTGGGGCATATGCGGGAATCTTTTAATATTACACCCGTACTGAATAGACGTATCAGCCAATTCAAAGAAGAGAAAAACAAATTCTTTAACAATGACAGGAGCTGTAAGTTTCCCTCTCCCGATGTTCTTCTGAAAGAAGAAAAACAGCTCTTCCTGGATATTCTTGATAAACAGACAGAAGATATTCAAAAACAGATTGATGCCTTACGTATCAAAATTCAAGGTGCTCCGGAGAGACGGATAAGGCTGGATGGAACAATTGAAGAACGTTCTCACCAGATGAATCTGGAAGCAGAGAAACAACGTCAGGATATTGATATTTTTTCTCAGAAACTACAGCAAATAAAGACATCATATCAGGCTGTGAATACTTCCAAAGAAAAATTCTTTGTCTGGGATATTGCTTTCGTAGAAATCTTTGCAGGGGAAAGTCAAGGATTTGATATCGTCATCGGTAATCCTCCTTATGTCCGCCAGGAAGCTATTGCCGACCCGAAGATAGCACGGGACGAAGTAACGGTAGAAAATAAAAAAGTTTATAAAGAAAAGCTGGCGCAATCTGTCTATCAGGCATATCCGCACTTTTTCGGTTACAAGCCGGGCAGTAAAACTATTGCCCACAAAATAAACGGCAAGAGTGACCTTTACATCTATTTCTATTTCCATGGACTTTCTTTACTCAATAATAAAGGTTCTTTTTGTTTTATCACTTCCAACTCCTGGGTCGACGTTGGTTATGGTGCCGATTTACAGGAATTCCTGCTCAAACATGGCCATATCAAAATGGTACTGGATAATCAGGTGAAACGTACCTTTGCTAATGCTGATGTTAATTCTATTATTGCTCTCCTTTCCACACCGGATGATACCTGTCCGCGGGGGCTGGAAAAGACCGCTCGTTTTGTCATGTTCCGCGTCCCCTTTGAATATATCCTGTCACCAGTAATATTTGATGAGATTGAAGAGTCTAATGAGCATCGTATAACATCAGAATATCGAGTGTTCCCTATTAAACAGAAAACACTTCTTGAAGATGGATATGAGAGAGAAATAAATGAAAAAGGTGGCGGGAATATTGGACTGTTAATAAAAGCTGGCACTTATATGGGTAATAAATGGGGTGGTAAATATCTCAGAGCGCCGGATATTTACTGGAAGATAATAAATAAATTAGAAAATAGTACTGTTCTCTTTGATGATATTATTCATAAAGACTACGGAATTAAACCTGGATGTGTGGAGTTTTTTTACATTAATGAGGAGAAAAAAGAACTATTTGATATTGAGGAATGTTTTCTTATGCCAATAGTAAATAGCTCACGTTCAATTGAAAGTATTTACTTTGAATCCAATGCTCAATTATTTTATTGTCATAAACCTAAAAAAGAACTTAATCAAGGAACATTAAACTATATAAAATGGGGAGAAAACCAAGGTTTTAATAAATTAGCATCAACAAGTTCTCATCGGCCATTTTGGTACTCAGTTAATGGAGAATCAGTTGATTTTCTACTATTACAGTTTTGGGATAAGCGTTTTTGGACTCCTATTGCGAAAACTACCCCAATATTCTGTTCAAACAATTTCTTCTATGGACGATGCTTAAAACAGCGGGACAACTTGCTTATCCAAATGAATAGTTCCTGGTATTTTATGCAAATCGAACTTTTTGGTAGAGCAAACCAAGGGCAAGGAGTACTGACTACATATGGTCCAGATTATGAATACATTAGATTCATTGACCCTTTAAAATTTACTGCTGAACAAACATCTTCAGGTGTTACCATACTAGATGCAATATCCCACAGAAGCATACTACCTATATGGGAAGAATTTAAACTTGATGACAGAAAAGCATTGGATAATATTATATTCCATGTCATAGGTCTCACTGATGATGAAATACAAGAGTTTTATTTCGAATTGGGAAAACTTGTTACTAAACGAATAGAGAGAGCCTCAAGTTTGAAATAAATAATTTCGGAGGGAAGAAGATGATAATTCAAGGACCTAATCCGGAACTAACAACTCTACAAGTTATCGGTGATGAAATTAAAGCATCCCTTGATGCAGCTCCGAAAAATGCCATATTTCGTGCTACTGTAGGCTATATTTCTGATAGTGGTGTAACAAGGCTTGAATCTTCTCTTAAGAAAATAATCAGCCAAAATGGCACAGTAGAGGTTATTGTTGGTTTAAATCAAATCTCCAAGAAGTCTATTAATGCTCTTGCTACTCTTTATAACATATGTGGTGGGATTGGAGTATTTGTTTTCTGGAATCCAGATATCAACGTTACTTTCCATCCTAAATGCTATCTGTATAAAAAACCACGGGGTGGCAAGATTTATATTTGGATTGGTAGTTCAAATTTTACAGCACAAGGTTTATTTTCTAACTACGAATGTAATCTGCATTTTGTGTTAAGTCCCAAAAAAGATGTAGCTTTTATTACTCAGATAGAAGATTATTTTAAAAAAATAAGAGAGTCAGATTATTGTCACACAGTAGATTTAGCTAGACTGACTCAGTTTAAATCATTAAAAGGAATTCCAAGAGGTGAGAAACCTGCTAATGATTCTCCCAAAATAAAGAAACAGATAAAAAACATTCTAGGAATAAAACCTAATGTTACTTTACCCCAAAATGCCTTTGTCATGACATTATCTAAAAATGATATCGATGGCAAAAGATGGGAACCTTATTTTCTTATTCCATTAGCTGCAATACAAAGTAACAATGCATTTTGGCATTGGCCATTAACTAAATCACAAGGTTCAAAATATCCAAGTATAACTATTAAAGCTAATATTACTGTTGGGCAAAAGAAAGTTGCTGAAAATAGACGCATATATTTTGTTAAAGGAAAGAGCGAGCTGCGTTTTGTGTCTCCAATTATATACAATTTAGGCTTGAATTTTTTAGGCTCTATTCTTTTAGCACAAAAGAAAAATTATTCATATCAAATAGAGATAATTGATAAAACAGACCAGAGATTTCCGCTATTACTTAAACATGCAACCAATGTGGCTTCTAACCAGAAAATGTGGGGTTATGTATAAATTCACGTGTTAATAAAAAAATAAAAAAGGAACATAATGCCAACACACGATATTATCGACAACCAAAAAGAAATCTTAGCTGACCACATAAACAGTATCCTCAGTTCTACTGAAGCGGCACGCTTTGCCGTAGGCTATTTCTTTCTTTCCGGTTTTTGCTGTATTGCCGATAAGTTAAAGAATATTAAAGAATTACGTTTACTTATCGGCAATACTACCAATCACGAAACACTGGAACAATTAGCAGA
>DUKX01000048.1 GCA_013329085.1 Methanofastidiosum sp.
CTGCCGGATCCTGAACCGGATCAAGCGGACCGGGCTATCGGCGCATCTCTCACCGCAGCGCTTGCTCCTGAAACTCCCAAAGGTCTATTCAGTAGTCTATGAAGAGGAAAAAAGGATTACCGAGCTGCCGAAACAGGAGAGGAAGATTGTGGAGAAGCTCAATCTCGATATACTCCCTAATGTGTGAGGAGTTTGGGTTAAAAAATTGCAGAATCTTACGAGAATATGATTTCCTTCAATGTCGAACCTTAAATCGAGAGCAAGCCTTGAGCAAGTAGGTGTGGACGCGTTCAGAATAGTTATTGCACCTATTTTTCAAGGAAAGTATACTCCTAATTGTCAATCATCCAATAGAAAGTGAAATGTCATATAAGATGGCTAATAACCCTCCTTGCGATTTATCTTCCCCGCCACCTTTGAAATACTTTCACTTGATTACCCCTTTTTACCAAGGTGACAAAGGTCTTTAATAAGTTGAATGAATTTTTATCACAACGAAGGGATTCTCACAATGCTATTAGACAAAAATCCTTTAACAATAAAACTTCACGAGTATCAACGACATGAAATAATCCAGGCATTTCCTCAAATTAATACCCAAAAACAGATTCCACTAATATTTTGGAATTATTTAGATGGTCGACCTGAAAAATTTTATTCAGATGAGATATTTCATATTGCTTTGAGCACGTTAAACCAATTTTTAAAGAAATATCCAGATCAAATGGCCAATTTTTTAATCGAAGAAAATAACGAATTCAATATAGCTTTGCGCCAATTAATTGATATTAATTCTTTACCTATTAATGATGACATCTTACCAAAGGACGATTTAGATTTAATAAAATTTTGTGATAATACAATATTACCTTCATATTTAAAGCTCGTAGAGGGAGTTTTTCATGTGATAATTAATCCCATTATAGCTTTTATTCAATTAGAAAATGGAAAGCCAATAAATGATTTACCTCTATTTGATCAGATCGAGAAACTAAAATACCAATATGCGATTTTGACCGAATCAGTATCCAGAACCATGCGTAATGGCATTGCACATGGAGGTGTAATATTTAGGAATAATGATATTACGTTTATTGATAAAAAAGGAAAGAAGGAAACATATAGAATTCAAGACGTTATACCCATATTTGATAACTTATTAGATGCATGCAATGCAATCGTTTTAGCGTTTCTGCTATTATATCATGAAAATCACGTTTTTTTTAAAAATAATAATATTTCCTTGCCAATTACAATTATTTATGAAGAATTAAAATCCGAATTGAAATCTCCCGGATGGGAGATTAAAGGTTGTTTAGAATCCCAAACTTTTAATGGAAGATCTCAATTAAATATCTTTACAAGTAATTCCTTCAGAGATAAATCTCGTTTAGTATATCATGTCATCCGAACAATGCATATTACTAATATTTATGCGCCATCGTATGATAGATATTTTTTAAAAATTAATTCAAAACATTATTTAAACGGCTTTATTTCATTTAATGGAATTAAAATTCGAGAATTACAAAGTGAATTATCCGATGATAATGTTTCAAAATATTTCTCCGCAATAGAATCTCCCTTAATTTGGCATCGTGATCTACCTTTTTCAAAGTTTTATACTTATGCTGCTACCTTATTATCGGCTATAAAAGTTGTATTTCCTTTAGAATTCCAGAAAATTAAGAAAAAAAATTTTAATTATTTTATAGAACCGAGGTTCATCGAAGTAAGTACTGAGCGATATATCAATAGAGCCAGAGTTAGCATAATTATTCACACCCATCCGAATATCAAGATCGACGATTTAATTCGTAGAAATATTGAAAAAATATTAAAGAAATCAATTCGTTTTGCAAGAAAGGATATTTCATATTTCAGTTTATCAAAATATCTCCCTATTTCATTTATTCATATCAATGTATTAACAAAAGACTTTCGAAAAAGAAAAATTGGATATCCTGGTCTTATTCCTGAATTAATTTGCACAATTGAACATGACAAAACAAAAAAGGTGAAACTCCGCGATATTGCTACTGGTATTCCAGAGGTGATAAGAGACATTCGATTAGTCTGGAATAAAAGATCGGGGTATCCCAAAGACTTGTAGAGATTACTCCTCCCTCGCCCTTACATCGGGCCGGGGGATAGGCAAGTATCCCCCTCTCTCCTCACCCTCCGGACCGGGTTCCTCCTCTCCCTGAAGGAAGAGGCAGTAATTAGGATGTCTTCCTTTCAGCCCACCTTTCGCACGTGACCAACACGATTTCAGGAAATATAATACTTAGAAATATATCTTAGTACAGCAATACTCATTCTGTGGAGCCCGTACCTCAATTTAGGCAGTGTACCTAAAGAGCTGTAAATTCCGCCCGAGTATCCTGACACACTATCACATCAGATCCTGATAAATACCTCTGACCTGTGATCCACTCCTCGTTTATATCCATGAGGATAGTTCCGGCAAGATGAAGCAACGAAGCATCATTGGAAAAGGCCCCAATGGCACGGGATCTTCGCTTCAACTCCTTGTTGAGCCGTTCAAGCATATTCGTGGTTCGGATTCTCCTCCAGTGTTCCTGAGGAGCAATCCGGTAGTTCA
>DUKX01000074.1 GCA_013329085.1 Methanofastidiosum sp.
ACTGCTCCAGCAATCTTGTGGAATCCAAGTTGAGTTTTACCAAAGTTGTTTGTTGCGTCTTCTTCAGCTGCAAATCCTTCGGTGTCATTACCGTTTGCAAACTCTAAAGCTGCCTTTTCAAGTGCAAGCTGAGCCTGCTCATCAATTACTGCATTTGCAAAAGCATCTTCATTTGCACCGGCAATAGCGCCGACACCAAATGATGCGATCAATGCAACTGCAATAAACAAGGTCATAATCTTCTTCATAGTTTAACCTCCTTGTTAAGCTAATGCTAATCTCAATCGACCTTTATATATAGTTGTGGTGTAAACCATTAATTTCAGATAAAATTAAAGTTCAAAAATAACGCAGATTCTAAAAATAAGGCCAATGATGTTTCACATTGTTTTATTTAGTCTAAATTAATCTTAAAAATTAAAAAAATCTTAATTATATTCTTTATAAATAAATAAAAACTAATCTAGAGAATTTCTAGAATAGCCCCCTTAAAATTAAAATAGGCTGAGTCCTCTCCATCCAAAAACAACCATTATTAAGAACAAGACAATCCCTAATAGAAGGATGTTCTTTGCCATCCCGGGGTCCTTGTCCTTCAACATAAAATACCCTATTACTCCCCCGATTATGTTGAGGAATATGGGTAATAGCCACCATAGCCACTTAGTTTCTTTTGACATTTTATTGCCTCCCTTACCCTTAAAAAATCATAACCCTATTAAAAAAAGGTCATTTCCTATTAAAAGAGTCAATATTAAATTGTATAGCTTATATATAACTGTATTCATCTAATAAAATTTATATATAAAGAAAAGAATTAATATTCATGATCCAAAAAATATCATTCTCACTGGCAGCTTCATTTATTTTAATTTTAAGCATGGCTGTAACTCCTTCTTATGCGCAGCAGGAGGTATACATCATCTCAAACAACATAGATGTCGTTGCAAAACCAATTCTAGAAGACTACTTCAGGGGATTTGGCCTATTCCCGGAATTCTTATCGCCTGATGATATGGGCCAGATTAAAGGCGTTAAGCTAATTGTTATTCTTGGAGGTCCAGACGCCCCGCAGGGGACTGGAACTCTGGTAAGCCGCTATCTCGATTCTCTTGAAATTAACTTCATAAGGCAGCCAGGGCAGAGATTCACCTTTATCAAATCTGACCCTTATGGCTATGCTGATAGGGTCATAATAATAGCAGGGTCAGAAAGAGAAAAAACATATGAAGAGGCCTTTAACCTTGTGAACGGCTCTAATATAAGCTTCCAGAATGAAGTACAGCAAGCCGCTGAAGGAAAGGTCAGCATAAGGGATCTCCCCTTGGTACTTGCCGGTATATCCTACGATACAGAAACAGTCGATAATAATAATCACATAAAACTATCAATCCAGAACNNACACTAGTTAGCACTGATCCTGTCGTAAAGGTCGAGGGCAACAAGTTCTATGTGGGAGATATTGCCGGTGGCGAAAAGATTGAATTAAACATTTATCTCAAAGCGAAGCAGAGTGGGGTTTATTCAGGTACCATTTCCTATAAACACGATGCAATTGATACATATGCGAGAATAAGGGATATCACAACAAGAGTTCCATAGTCTCTTTTTACCCAAAATTTTTTATAACAATATATAAATATTTTATTATGACTAAAAAATATAATATACTCATTGAAAAAGATGAAGATGGGTACTATGTTTCTGAGGTTTTAGATTTACCAGGTTGTCACACTCAAGCAAAAACTATTGATGTGCTACTAGAAAGAACAAAAGAAGCAATAAAGGCATATCTTGAAGTTGAAACTCAAACAGACTATCCACTTGAATTTGTCAGAGTTCAGGAAATCGAGGTATAGTATTGTCCTCCACACCAAAAATATCAGCTAAAGAACTTTCTAGAGCAATTCAAAAATTAGGATTTTTTTATAGTCATACTACTGGAAGTCATATGGTATACAAACTATAATGACGGTAGAACTATTGTGATACCAAATCATCCAGGGGAGAAGATAGGAACTGGGCTTCTTCTAAAAATTATTAAAAAAGACCTGAATATCTCGAAAGAGGAATTTCTTAAATTACTTTGATTCCTTTATCAACTCTTCTAATACAGAACAAGTTAAATAGAACAAAAACATACATTAAATTTAGTTTCTAAGGTGAAATCATGAAAAAAGAAAGTAAATTAATCGGCTCCTTAATAGTATTACTAATGCTGTCCTCTATTCTTTGTGGCTGTGTCAGTCAGGGAACAACAACAATCAGCTACGAATCAACTCCTACCGGCAACGAGCAAACACCCTCTACCAATGCACCAGATACAACTTCCCAATCGGGCTCCCCGTACATACTTGCAAGTGTATCCTACGATACAGAAACAATCGATAACAATAATCACATACAGCTTTCAGTTCAGAACTATGGTAAGGGCAAGGCAACTAACGTTGCGATAGTGATTTCAAACGACTACTACTCTAATTTCTTCCTGGTAAGTGTTAACCCGAACCTAAGGGTTGAGGGCAACAGGTTCTATATAGGGGATATTGGTGCCGGCGAGAAGATTCAAGTGGATATTTATCTCAAGGCAAAGCAGAGTGGAGTGTACACGGGTACTATTTCATATACTTATGATGGGCTAGAAGAAAGTGGAAAGATAATGGATCTCAGAACATTAGTTCCATAATATTTTATTTTTCTTTTTTTAAAATCAACTAATTTTCCTGTTAGATTCTCAATAGATATAGAAAAAGTTAAATAGAATAATCTCTTTTAGTAAGAATGAGTTTCTAGGTGAAATTAATGAAAAAAGAAGGTAAACTACTTGGACTCTTGATAGCATTGATAATGCTGTCATCCGTTTTTAGCGGTTGTGCTGACCAAGGTACAACAACACCTCCCAGCACAACAGACTCAACTTCCAAATATGGGGGTACTTTAGTCTTTGGTTCTAGTGGTGATGCAGTAAGACTCGACCCGGCTGATGTTACAGACGGGGAATCAATACAGAGGATGGACAACATACATGAAGGACTCGTCATGTATGAAGAGGGAACTACCAGTATCAAGCCCTCCCTTGCTACTGAGTGGACAATTTCAGAAGATAAGAAAACAATTACATTCAAACTTAGAAAAGGCGTCAAATTCCACAAAGGATTTGGGGAGATGACCGCAGATGATGTTGTGTTCTCATTTGCAAGACAGTATGATCCAAACAACTGGTATTATGACAAAGGAGAATGGGCATATTGGGGCTACATGTTCAGCGACATTGAAAGTGTCGAGAAGATAGACGATTACACAGTTGCAATTCACATGAAAAACCCGAACTCCTCAATAATGACAAGCCTTGCCATGTTCACAGCGGACATAGTAAGTGAAAAAGCTGCAAAGCAGTACGGTGACGATTATTTCAAAAATCCAGTAGGTACAGGGCCATTTGAGTTTGTCGAGTGGGCAAAGGATGATCACATTACTCTTAAGGCATTCGAGGATTACTGGGGAGGAAGAGCTTACCTTGATCAGGTAATATTCAAGGTAATACCAGACCCCTCTGCACGTTTGATGTCTTTACAGGCTGGCGAAATTGATGGGATGGAATACCCAGACCCAACACAGCTTGAAATAATCAAACAAAACCCAGCTCTACAACTCGTATCTCATGCAGGTATGAATATAGGCTACATCGCCCTAAACTGCGGTGAAGGGTATGTCGACAAAAATGGTAACTATCAGTGGGACGATGGAGAAGAAGTCGCAGTTCCAGGGGCATTTGAGCCATTCAAAGACATTAGAGTAAGACAGGCCATCGCATATGCAATAAACAAAGAGACAATAGTAAAAAATCTATACAAGGACGCAGCAACAGTTGCTACCCAGGGAATGCCACCCGGATTACTTGGATACAACGATCAACTTGTTGGATATCCATACGATCCAGAAAAAGCAAAGCAACTATTGAAAGATGCGGGGTATGAAAATGGATTTGAAGTAACTCTTTGGCATATGGGTTCAACATCAAGGCCATACTTCCCAGAGCCGACTGGAATAGCAGAGGCAATACAGAGCGACCTTGCAAAAGTTGGAATAAAGGTAACTCTATTCACCGAAGACTGGGGCACATATCTACAGGACGCAGAGGCAGGAAAGGCATCAATGATAATGCTCGGATGGTCTGGAGACAATGGTGACCCTGACAACTTCTTGAATGTCTTATACTCTGATCACGTCTGTACAGTTGGCAGCGCTGGCAACTATGGATTTAAGAGAAATGCACCACTACAAAAAGTTCTCAACAACGCCCTATTGACATTTGACCAGGATCAGAGGGATACTCTCTACAGGCTCGCAAATAAGATGATAGTTGATGAAGCCACACATGTATTTGTTGCACACGCAGATCAAAATCTAGCCTTTAAGAGCAGTGTAAAGGGATTCGTGATACACCCAACAGATAGGAAGTTCTTTTATCCGGTATATAAAGAAAAATAAATAAATTTTTATTTTCTTTTTTTTGGAGATTAAAAAATGAAAGAGTATATATTGAAACGGCTCGGATTACTAGTTATTGTACTATTTGGAGTTTCAATAATTACATTTAGTTTAATTAGGCTTGCCCCTGGTGATCCTGCAGTTCACCTTGTTGGTGAGCACGCTTCGCCCCAAGTTTTAGAAAATATAAGGGAGAAATATCACCTTAACGACCCAATATATGTTCAGTATTTTTATTGGCTGAACATGGCCTTACACGGTGATCTCGGGAGGTCGATAGAATCTCGTGATCTTGTTACAAACGAGATCATGGAAAGACTGCCTATGACCTTGGAGCTTACCCTTTTTGCAATTATTATATCATCAATAATCGGTATCGTTGCAGGAGTTATATCTGCAGTCAAGCAGTACTCTTTAGCAGATTATGGTGTTATGGTGGGCGCACTTTTTGGTGTGTCCATGCCGGTCTTTTGGCTTGGGCTTATGCTCATCTATATATTTAGTATACAGCTGGGATTAACGCCTGTGGGCGGTAGGCTTACTACAGGGATAGAACTTCATCGGATTACAGGGATGTTTGTCCTTGATAGCATACTAACATTGAACTGGCCCGCATTTGTGGACTCGCTAAAACACCTAATACTCCCAGCATTCGCTCTTGCAACAATACCAATGGCAACTGTTGCAAGGATGACACGCTCGTCAATGCTTGAGGTCCTAAGGCAGGATTTTATCAGAACTGAAAGGGCGAAAGGTCTCTCAGAAAGAACTGTGATATACAAACACGCAGTGAAAAATGCTCTAATACCTATAGTAACTGTCATCGGCATGGAAATAGGGATGTTGATGGGAGGGGCAGTGTTGACTGAGACTATTTTTACTCTTCCTGGTCTTGGGAAATATATTACAGATGCCATACTTGCCTATGACTATCCCGTAGTCCAGGGATTTACATTATTTTTTGCAACGATTTTCGTTTTAGTTAATCTGCTCACTGATATCATCTATGTATATATAGACCCAAGAATTAAGTATGAGGGATAAAATGGATAATGACGCCCCAATTCAAACAAAACAACGCACAAGGACCCAGATAACAATAAAGCAGTTGAAGAAAAATAAGACTGCCATGATTGGTCTTGGGATGCTTATTATTATATTCATACTCTGTTTTGGCGCTCCAATATTCGCCCCCCATGACCCCAGTGATGTTGACCTTGACCGTGGCCTAAAACCGGGGTTTTGGTCTGAAGATGGGCTCAAAGGATACCTTCTCGGAACTGATAATTTGGGGAGAGACATACTCTCTAGAATTCTTTATGGTGGGAGAGTTACACTTAGTGTTGGGTTTGTTGCCCTAGGATTTGCCCTAGTAGTTGGAACAGGGTTAGGTCTTGCCGCAGGATATCTAGGGGGTAAGATAGATAGTATATTGATGAGGATAGCAGACATACTTTTTGCTTATCCTGCTCTATTACTCGCACTTGTAGTTGCAGGGACACTTGGGAGGGGTATAGATAAGGCAATGCTTGCTATTGGGATAGTTTACACTCCTCAGATGGCAAGGATAATTAGAAGTGCTGTTCTATCGATTAAAGAGATGGAGTACATCGAAGCAGAACACTCTCTTGGTGCATCAAACTGGAGGATAGTTTTCAAACATGTCCTACCAAACTCTTTAGCACCGCTCATAGTCTACTCAACACTCATGCTTGCAACAGCAATCCTTGATGCTGCAGCCCTTGGATTTCTCGGGGTCGGCGCACAGTCACCTTCACCTGAATGGGGGCTTTCTCTTTCTATTGCAAGAAAATATCTAGTTACAGGTGCATGGTGGGCGGCTACTTTTCCTGGAGTTGCTATTTTGCTTTCAGTTATATCGCTGAATATGCTGGGCGATGGGCTAAGAGATGCACTTGATCCAAGACTCAAAGGAGGTAACAAGATATGACAAAACCTCTACTTGATGTTTCTGAACTTAAAACTCATTTTTTTACAGATGATGGGGTCGTGAAGGCGGTAGATGGAGTAAGTTTTTCTATTGATAAAAAGGAGTCATTTGGCCTTGTTGGTGAAAGTGGATGTGGGAAGTCTGTCACAGCGCTATCTATCATAAGGCTAGTTCCTTACCCTCCCGGGAGAATAGTTGGGGGAAGTATTCTTCTTGATGGTGATGAGCTTGTTGGTAGATCTGAAAAAGAGATGCAAAAGATAAGGGGAAAAGAAATATCAATGATATTCCAAGAGCCAATGACATCTCTTGATCCGCTGTTTACCATAGGTCATGAGCTAATGGAAGTTATAATGCTGCACCAAGATATGGACAAGAAGGAAGCTACAAAGAAAGCCATAGAGATGTTAAAGATCGTTGGGATACCGGAGGCAGAGAAGAGATTTAGGGAATACCCACACCAGCTCTCTGGTGGAATGCGGCAAAGGGCAATGATTGCCATGGCTCTATCTTGCAATCCAAAGCTTTTGATAGCAGATGAGCCCACCACAGCTTTGGATGTTACAATCCAAGCACAGATAATACGATTGATTGAAGACCTAAAAGATGAATTTTCCACTGCTGTTCTCCTTATCACACATGACCTTGGGGTCGTTGCGGAAACTTGCAAGAGCGTTGCAGTGATGTACGCTGGCAAGATAGTTGAGCAGGGCAGCATCGAAAATATCTTTGAAAATCCTCTCCATCCTTACACTGTAGGGCTTAACAATGCAATCCCAAGGCTTGATATTGATAAAAAAAGATTACAGATAATTGAAGGTAACGTTCCCAATCTAATAGATATGCCACAAGGATGCAAATTCTATCCAAGGTGCCCTTATGTCATGGACATATGTAGACAAAAAGAGCCTCCCCTATTAAAGAAAGAGAAAGACCATTTATTCAGGTGCTATTTGGAGGAGCCCCCATGGAAATCCTAGAGGTTATAGAACTAAAGAAATACTTCCATACCAAGGCAGAATTTCTAAAGAAATCTGATATTGTCAGGGCCGTAGATAATGTTTCTTTTAAGATAATGGAAGGTGAGATCCTTGGTCTTGTTGGAGAGAGTGGGTGTGGCAAGACAACATGCGGTAAGACTATTCTAAAAATTTACGAGCCGGATAGCGGTAAAATACTATTTAGGGGAGAGGACATCACAAACCTCAAAAGAAATGAAATGAGGGAGTACAGGAAAAGGATGGGGATAGTCTACCAGGACCCATTTGGCTCATTAGACCCAAGAATGACTGTGGGCAGTATAATCTCAGAGCCTATGGAGATCCACAACCTCTATCCAAAGAAGGACAGGGAGGAAAAAGTCCAAGAAATATTGGAAAAGGTCGGCCTCACATCGGAACAGATGAATAGGTATCCTCATGAGTTCTCAGGAGGTCAAAGGCAGAGAATAGGAATTGCAAGAACTCTAGCCGTAAATCCTGAATTTGTAGTTGCAGATGAACCTGTTTCGGCTTTGGATGTATCAATACAAGCACAGATATTAAATTTAATGCAGGACTTACAGAATGAGTTTGGATTTACCTATCTCTTTATTACACATGATCTTAGTGTAATAAAACATATTTGCGATAGAGTTGCAGTCATGTATGTTGGGAAGATTGTAGAGATGGCGCCTAAAAAAGAGCTTTTTAAAAATCCTCTGCATCCCTACACAGAAGCACTACTTTCTGCAGTTCCTACTGTAAATCCAAAGCTCAGAAGAAAGGAAATAATATTAGAAGGGGATGTACCTAGCCCGATTAATCCCCCAACAGGATGCAGGTTCCACGAACGATGCTTTAAGAAAATAGGAAAGATCTGTGAAACTAAAGAGCCTGAGCTTATTGAATCAGGCAAAAACCACTTTGTTGCGTGCCATCTTTATTGAAATTAGGATTTTTTTTATAATGTTCGCAATCCACGGCTATTTGTTGACAAAGAATCAATAACCATTATCTTTAAATATGATTTTTATAACTTGATTTTACTAGTGGGGAGCGTAGGTACCGTGAAAAAAAGGGTATTTAATGTTATTTTACTGTCATTATTTATAATTAGTCTATTCGGTAGTATTGCAGTTTCTGCAGAGGACACGATAGACATTAGATTCTTTAAAACTGAGGGTTGCGAAAAATGCGCCGAAGCAAAGGCAACTCTAGAAAGACTAAATCAAACGGTGTATAATGGAAAGCTCAATATCACAGAGATTGAAACTTATACCTCTAGCGGCTATAAAGAGTTTAAGGAGCTGGGATTTAGCATAACCCCTGCAGCCGTAATAAATGGGGTGGTAAAGCTTGAGGGCATAAGCCAGTTTGATGAAGCATCCCTTAAGGTGCTCTTTGACTCTATATTAGATCCTTCAACTACGCCTGAACAGCCTACAACGCCAACTGATGCCACAAAAACTATCAGATTCTTCTATGAGGAGCAGTGTGAATACTGTAAGGCCTCGAAGGCAAAGATGTATGCACTAATAGATGAAAAAGATTATAATATTACAGTTGTTGAAGTTGATGTCTATACCCCCGCGGGCTACAAAGAGTTCACAGAGGCAGGATTTAAGATAGTCCCTGCAGCCATAGTGTGCGGGGAAACAAAGCTTGAAGGAACAGATCAAGTAGATCCAGATATCCAGAAGGCAATTGAGGGGTGTCTGGCCGGAGAGCCTGTTACAAATGGTGGCGGAGTTTCTACCATTACTCTAATTGGGGCACTTGGTGCAGGATTCTTTTCAAGCTTCTCGCCTTGCTTACTTGCTGTTCTATCATTTATAATAGCATACACAGTAGGCACAAGCAAGAAATCAATTACAATATTATTAAAATCCATATCTTTTGGTCTTGGGATAACATTTTCTTATGTGCTTGTTGCGATAATGTTTCTAAAACTCGGCCAGGCGATACCTGATGCCTATAAGTATCTTATCTCGTTATTCGGGGCCATAATTACATTTGTCCTTGGATTAAATCTATTGAACAGCGGTTTTGATCTCGTTGAACTCCCTATAACGACAAAGCATTTTGCCCAGAAGATGACACATAAGTTTGCTCTGTCATATGGGCTGCTCGGTGTCTTCTTTTTAGGCATGATATTTTCAGTGATAAAGCTCCCTTGTGCAGCTATAATCCTTCCTTTACTTATAGACGAGGCAATAACAGGTTCCAATGCCTCTGCATTCCTCAAAGTCACTTTTTACGGCCTTGGGGTTATTATACCCTTCATAGTAATAGGTGTCGTAGGTGCTTTTACAAAGAATGTTGCAAGGGATATGAGATGGGATCCAAAAGTCAGATTCTTTGGATGGGTCGTAGTCGGAGCCATAGTTATTATCATATCATTCTGGCTTATCCTTCAAGGATTTCAGGTCGTTGAAACAGTCACCACAGAGTATATTTTATATACAATAATATCTTATGCAATCACAATGTTTATAGTAGGGTTTGCCTACGCTAAATGGAAGAAGGTAGATAAGGGTGACGACAGAAAGAAGGAAGTTCGAACATATTAAAATATGCCTTGAAGAGGATGTTCAATCCAAGTACAACTACCTTGAGGACGTTTCTTTTGTCCACGCAGCACTTCCCGAAATAAACTTTGATGAGATAGAACCCTCTGTAAAGCTATTCGGAAAGCACCTTTCCTTTCCACTTTTTATCTCTGCTATGACAGGTGGAACTGAAGAGGCATTGAAGATAAATACGGCGCTTGCAAAGGCATGCCAGAAGACTCACATAGGCATGGGCCTTGGAAGCCAGAGGGCAATGATTGAGGACCACTCACTTACATATACCTATGACATCAGGAAGTATGCCAAAGACATACTTCTAATTGGGAACATNNCTGCAGGAAGTATCCCAGCCAGAAGGTGACATATTCTTTAAAGACGGGTTATCTATCCTAAAGAGCCTAAAAGAAAAACTACCTTTTCCTTTAATAGTAAAGGAGACGGGCGCAGGCATATCNNGGTGGGACAAGCTGGAGCGCAGTTGAATACTATCGCAGCAAAAATAACAAGGAAACAGTAAAGAAGCTCTGGGACTGGGGCATACCAACGCCACTCTCAATTGCAGAATGCAGAACTTCCGGTATCAAGACCATTATTGGCTCAGGCGGTGTAAGAACAGGCTTTGACATTGCAAAGTGCATTTTACTTGGCGCTCAAGCATGCGGCATAGCTCTACCTTTTCTAAAGTTAGCCGTTGAAGAAAATGTTGAAGGATTGGTAGAAAAGATTGAAACAATCAAGAGAGAGTTTAAGATAGCGATGTTTTTGAACTCTTGCTCATCTGTCTATGAGCTTAAGAGCAGGCCACTATTTTTAACTGGTGAGTTGTCGCAGCTTATGCAACAGCGGGGAATGGATTTCCACTATTTTAATTATCGTTAAGCAATAACTTTATATACTATTATAAATTAATGGTATTCATGAATATGAAGCAACTTTTGTGCATATTGGTATCCCTCTCATTTATTCTTGCTATTCCCGTAGCAGCTGAGGTAGAGCCTTTCACAATCAAGCACTATTTCAGGCATGATTACGGCACCGTTTCATCTGCCCTTGGCGATATAGATGGCGATGGAGAGCACGATGTGGTGCTATCAACAGATACAGGTAAAATTAAAGCATACTCTCTTTCTGGATTGACACTGTGGTCAAAGAGTTTTGACTCGCCTGCAAGAGGCTTGGCAGTTTTAAGAAAAGGTGCAGAGCGGTATGTCCTTTTTTATAATGATAAAGGATTTGTCTACCTTCTTGATTCAAACGGCAACACCAAATGGCAGCTGTACTTTCCGCAGACAAAGCCCATCAATTCTGTCGTTGCATCTGATCTAGATGGCGATAGAACACCTGAAGTTGTTGTCGGATTTAAGGACGCGTCTTTCTCTGTGTATAATATAAGTGGCACCCAGTGGAGGAAAGAAAACGATTTCTATAGCTTCTATGTCTTAAGATTGTACACAGCAGAGTTCGCTGCAACTGAATATGATTCTTGGGATAGCTATCCCCTAGGCGTTAAAGTTGACCTCTCGTGGATATTCCCTGATGTTATATCCTCTGGGGAAAGAGATCCAAACATCTATCTTTACGACCCGACAGGGAAGAAGGTGTGGGAGATAGAAAATGTCTACCCAATCGAGCATGTCTATTCCGGTGATATAAATAATGACCAGCAGATGGAGGTCATAACTGTCTCTTACAAATACCTTCAGGCCTTCGGATTAGAAGGGAAACTTTGGCGAAATATTCTTGACTCTTACATCTATTCTTTTGGTGTTGGCGATACCAATAAGGATGGAAAGAAGGAAGTTGCAGCAGGCACAGTTGATGGATTTGTTTACCTTTTTGATAGCAAAGGCTACGAAGTTTGGAATGACCCGCAGTACGTTGGTAAGGACGTAAGGTATGTCACAATTGATGATTTTACAGGCGACGGCACTTCAGAAATACTTGTCGCAGCCGGCAAGTGGTCTTCATCAAAGCAGGAGATTGATGATGGTGTATTTTACATATTCTCCGCCAGCGGGGAGAAGTTATCTGAAACAAAAGTTAACGGGCCGATAAAGACCATCTCAATAGTTGATATTGATTCTGACGGCTATAAAGACGTTATAGTCTGCAGTAACTATGTCTTTGTATTCAAAAATAACTTTTTGACTATATTTGCAGGAAGGCACTACGCAGAGGGAGAAAGATTACTGCGTGCAGCCGAGTTTGATGGGTCTATACTTGAGTTTACCAAATCAAAGGAGCTCTATACCAAGCTTGGCGATACTGAGGCAGTTAAGAGATGTGAGAAAAATATCGCTACAGCCGTTGAGTACAAAGCACTTAATGCAGAAGCTATCGCGATATTTAACAGCGCAAATGCTGAGCTAGTCAAGGGCG
>DUKX01000136.1 GCA_013329085.1 Methanofastidiosum sp.
CCAAATTTTGACCAACTCTGTCGGTCTGTTCCAAATCTAGAACATTTATCGCAAACCTTTACACTAGCGCCTTCGACTCTTACGTTGAAGACTTTTCCTTGTATAGTCTTGCCACATATTTCACATATCATCTTATCAACAGTTGTTCAAATTGAACATTTATAAGGGTTTTGAGTTTTGATTAATTCTTGGAGATGGTAATCATTATTGTAAGTTTTTTTTTAAATATTTCTCATAATAATGACACTCAATGTAGAAAGATTTATAAAGATGTGAAATCTAATACATCTTGTTTGGGGTGCTAATGGTGGACAGTAGTATTAAGTATCGGACAAAAAGACTTGACGAAGAAGATGTTTATGAAAATGATGTTCAATATAATGATAAGGTAATAGAACGATTGAAACTTCTTGAAATACAAAACAGAAGCTTCATAACTGAAAAAATTAGATTAGAAAAAGAAAATGATGGCCTCAAAAAAGAGTTGGAAAGATTAAATGCACCCCCATTGATCACAGGAGTTGTAGTTGAGGCTATAGATCTCTCTAAGATTATTATTAAAAGTTCAAGCGGCCCAAAATTTGTTGTAAGTGCCTGTGCCAATGTTGATATTAAAGACCTTGTACCCGGGGCATTAGTCGCTTGTAATCAGAGAAATCTTTCAATAATGGAAGTACTACCTTCTACCAAGGATCCGGAAGTTTGTGGAATGGAAGTTCTAAATAGGACAGGTGTCACTTATTGTGAAATTGGAGGCCTAAGAGACCAAATAAACAAAATAAAAGAAACAGTAGAACTACCTCTGAAAAGACCTGAACTCTTTGATAAAGTTGGTATAGAGCCACCGCATGGGGTCTTGTTACATGGGCCACCTGGGAATGGTAAAACGTTAATTGTCAAAGCAGTTGCAAATGAAACTGATTCCACATTCATAAGGGTCGTTGGCTCTGAGTTTGTCAGAAAATATATAGGGGAAGGGGCTAGGATGGTAAGGGAAGTTTTTAATCTTGCCAGAGAAAAATCCCCTTCGATTTTATTTATAGATGAAATTGATGCCATAGGATCAAGGCGTATCGATACGGGCATAAGTGGGGACAGGGAAGTTGCTAGAACTATGATGCAGCTTCTAGCTGAACTTGACGGCTTCGACCCAAGAGGACAAGTTAAGATCATAGGGGCTACAAACAGAGTAGATATGCTAGATCCCGCACTTTTAAGGCCGGGAAGATTTGATAGATTAATTGAAATACCGCCACCCACAAAAGATGAATGTCTTGATATCTTTAAGATCCATTCAAGAAATATGAATATCAAGAATCTAGATTATTCTGAGATAATTAATTTAATAGATGGTCTATCTGGTGCAGAAATTAGATCGCTATGCACGGAAGCTGGAATGGCCGCCATAAGAGAAGAAAGGGATTATGTCACTTCCGAAGACTTTAAATGCTCAGTATCTAGAATTACATCATCAGAGTATCAAAGTAATTCACTAATTGGAATGTATGGATGAGGAAACCGACAGCGTCTGACTGATGATGAGAGATGGGCCATATTTTTTATTTTTTATTCATTTCTATAGTAAACTTTATTTACTTTAAATCCTATTATTCTAGGGGGATTATTTGAAAGGAGAGGAAATCTTGGATCTAATATTTGGTTATGCCATATTTATTTTTAGTTTGGCAGCAGTATTTTTCTGCTATTATGTTGAGAACTTTATGTAAATTAGATTTCCAATTATTTTTTTTATTTTTATATTAAAAATACTATCTAAAAAAGAAAAATATCTGGAGCGAGGATAACAAAAGCATTCCACATACTATAATAGTCATTGCCACCATGATAAGTTTCTTTCTTTCCTCTGGCCTCATATGATTTTTTGTTCTATTTAAGATTAAATACCTTTCTATAAGTTATTCTAAAATAAATAATTTCTTAGAATTTGATAATAAGCCCAAAAATAACTTTTTATCTATTTTTAAGTTATAATGAGCCTATAAATTAATAAAAAATAAAATATCCCACTAAGGCTTACTTTATATTGATTCCATTGGTATACTGATTGGTGATTATATGCAGGAATACAAAAACTCAAAAAAAGTGCCTTTTCCGCTATTGATTGAAAAGGCAATAGAACATGCAAATGCTGAAAAAAATGATAAGAATTTTGTCTTATCAAACATATTTGTAGAATTAGCTAAAGTATAAAAACATAAAATAATTTTTTTATTTATAGTTATGTCAAGCAAAATAAAGGATATACTGATGTGGGAAGAATCGCTATTCAGAAAACCCGAAGTCTTTGATCTTAGTTATATACCGGAGGTTTTTAAATATAGGGACAATGAACTTGAAGCAATATCTCATAATGTAAAGCCTTTGATTAAAGGAGATTTTCCAACAAATACTATTGTTTTAGGGCCAACAGGTACTGGGAAGACTACTTCAGTTAAATTGCTATTTAAGAACATTACAGAAGTTTCAAACAGTGTTGTACCGGTCTATATAAACTGCCAGTTTCACTATCGAGAATTTTCAATAATGTCACAGATCTTTAGGGGCATATTTGGATATCCTCCCGTAGAAACTGGGAAGCCTCTAACAACTCTATATGAATATACTATGGGGGAGTTACAGAAAAAAGATAAAACATTACTTGTTGCACTGGATGATGTGGATTTTTTATTCCACGTTAACGTTGCAGAAAATATTCTATATAAGATTCTGAGGGCGCATGAAATTTTTCCGGGAGTTAAAACAGGAATTATTGGGATTATAACTGACAATGCTTTTTCATTTAAAGTTTCAGAAAAAATTAGAACTGTATTTATGCCAAATGAAGTCCATTTTAAATCGTACTCTCAATCTACAATAACGGATATTTTGAGATATCGTGCTGATATGGGATTATTCCCTGATGTGATGGATGAAGAAGTCTTAGATAAGATTTCAGAAATAACTTTTGAGAAAGGCGATTTAAGGCTTGGAATACGAGGAATAAAGGAAGCTGCAATGTTAGCAGAACTTCAAGGCAGGAGAAAAATAATTATCGATGACGTTGAAAAAGCAATAGAGCGTATCAGTTCTTCTCTGCATGTTGAAAATGTCTTTGATGGCTTATCGAAAACAGACAAGAAAGTCCTTAAAGTTATAGCGGAAAATTCTGGTAAATTCACAAAAGCGAATGATTTTTTCAATATATTAGAAGAGAGTATGTCCTACGAGCTCTTTAGAAAATCAATAGTAAAGCTTGAAAATCTTAAACTAGTTGACATTCAGAGGGCGCAGTCAAGGGGCCGTGGAAAACAAA
>DUKX01000218.1 GCA_013329085.1 Methanofastidiosum sp.
AGAAAGCTAGAATCTGGCAGTAATTTGCCAGATACTACCTAAAATAGGGGAGATTTTTTAATGAAAGGAAAAGGAAATAATTACAGGATAAGACATTCATGAGATAAAAAGAAATATTTAAATACTTTGCATGCTAATATATCATAGGTGCTTTAATGGTATATGCATATGTTTTGATAACAGTATCAATAGGAAAAATAAAGGAAGTAATTGAAGCTGTAAAGAAGATTGAAGGGGTAATAGAAGCCGATGTTATAACTGGCCCGTACGATGCCATTGCAAAAATAAAAGCAAATGATCTAGGCGAACTCACAAAAACAGTAATTCAACAGATTCATTACATTGAAGGTGTAATTGATACAACAACTGCGATAGTAATCTCTGTATAATAATATTATTTATTTTTTGGTGGTTTCTTGAATAAAAGCACGGCTATATGTGATGTGTCTCTTTTTGTTTCAAAAAGTAAATATTCTCAAGCTGAATCATTGATGAAATCCTTACATATTGAAGAGGTAATAATGCCTGAAGAACTGGTTGATATCCTTATGAAAGTTCATAGGGGCGAAGAGCTCTTGGGCGAACAAGTTCGAGTCCTATCGTATTGGGCAAAGGGGCCCGTACCTAAGGATGAAGAAATAAGAACTTTTTATGAAACACTTATCGAAAAGGGAATAAAAATTAGAACAATAAAAGAGTATGTTCTGAAAAAAGAAGTTGAATTGGGGTATACAAAATTAAGAGAGGGCATGGAAAAAGATGAGATGGAAGTCTATAATAAAAGTTGGAGAAATTTATACAATAAATTTTCTGAAACAATGCCCGATCAAACTGCAATCATATGCTCAAAAATCCTATCATTATCGCTTGTATTCAATGAGAAAATAGTTGCAGTAAACAGAAAATTATTGAGATTTCTATTTGATTCAGGGCTTGAAGTATCAAAAGTTACCTCTAAGATTGAAATCGACAAAAATATGGTCGAACACAATATCATTTTCCTTAATGTTTACGGCTCAAAGACTTTTGAACCGCTTTTTTATGAAATAAAAAATTCAATAAAGGAGAGTACAGAAATACAGGTAGAACTAGAAAAAGATGTTGGTTCAATCGTAATGTTTAACTTATAAATACTAATAATAATATAATATTTCTTATCTATTAAAGTTTATTAATTCTATTTTAAATATTTTTTAGATAGAAAGCTTTTTATATCACTTCAAATACATCAAAAACTAGCAATATTTTTAATGAGGTGTAAATTATGGCAGAAATTAAACAACCAATGAGTGTCCAACCCGAAGGCGCTCAGAGATTTATGGGCAGAGATGCTCAAAGAATGAATATTCTTGCTGGAAGAATAGTAGCAGAAACAGTAAAGACGACACTTGGTCCAAGAGGTATGGACAAAATGCTCGTTGACTCACTAGGAGACGTAGTTATCACAAATGACGGTGCTACAATACTTAGCGAGATGGATATTGCTCATCCAGCAGCAAAAATGATTGTTGAAGTAGCAAAGACACAAGATGAGGAAGTCGGAGACGGTACAACAACGGCCGTTGTTATTGCTGGAGAACTTCTAAAGAGGGCCGAAGATCTTCTCGATCAAGAAGTACACGCAACAGTTGTTGCATCTGGTTACAAACTTGCAGCTGAAAAGGCTGAAGAAATATTGAAAGATATTGGTGACAAGATTACAATCAATGACGACGATATACTTCTTGAAATTGCAAAGACTGCAATGACTGGAAAGGGCGCAGAAAAATCAAAGGATACACTAGCACCTTTAGCACTTAGGGCAGTAAAGCAGGTAGCTGTAAAAGAAAACGGAAACTACACAGTTGAAACTGAAGACATTAAGGTAGAAAAGAAAGAAGGTGGAAGTGTAGAAGATTCAAAACTCATCCAGGGACTTATTATTGACAAGGAAAGAGTTCACGACGGTATGCCAAAGAAACTAAAGGATGCAAAAATAGCTTTACTTGACTGTGCACTTGAAGTAAAAGAAACAGAAACCGATGCAGAAATTAGAATTACTTCTCCAGACCAGCTTCAAGCATTCTTGGATCAAGAAGAAGCAATGCTAAAGAAGATGGTAGACCAGATAAAGGCATCTGGCGCAACAGTTGTATTCTGTCAGAAGGGCATTGATGATTTAGCTCAACACTACCTTGCAAAGAGCGGAATATACGCTGCAAGAAGAGTCAAAAAGAGCGACATGAAGAAACTAGCTAAAGCAACAGGCGCAAGAGTTGTAAACAAAATAGCTGATCTTGAAGCAAAGGATCTCGGTAATGCAGGCTCTGTCGAAGAGAAAAAGATCGGCGGAGACGAAATGACATTTGTCGAAGGATGCAAGGATCCAAAAGCAGTAAGCTTATTGTTAAGAGGCGGAACTGAACACTTTTTAGAGGAAGTAGAAAGGGCTCTTGAAGATGCTATAGGTGTCATATCCACAGCAATCGAAGATGGAACAATTTGTGCTGGCGGTGGCGCTGCTGAGATGGAACTATCAAAGAGACTCAACGAATACGCTGAAAAGATTAGCGGTAGAGAACAGCTAGCTGTTAAGGCATTTGCTCAGTCAATGGAAGTAATTCCAAGAACCTTAGCTGAAAATGCAGGTATGGACCCAATTGATACCATCGTTGCACTCAAAGCTTCACATGAGTCAAAAGACCACAAGAGATACGGAATTGATGTCTTTGACGGCAAAGTAAAAGACATGATGAAGGCCGGAGTTGTGGAACCACTTAGGATAAAGGAGCAGGCAGTAAAGAGTGCTTCTGAAGCAGCCATAATGATATTAAGAATTGACGATGTTATAGCCGCAAGCGGAATAGGCAAGAGAAGAGGAATGGGCGGCGATGATGACATGGATATGGGCGGCATGGGCGGTATGCCCGGTGGTATGTCTGGAATGATGTAATATAAAAAATATTTTTTCTTTTATTTAATATTTTTATTAAATTTTTCTTAGATAATCTTATTAATTTAGTCTGATTCTTTATTATATGGAATGTCAATCCATTATAGAAAAATTAAAGACGATTTCTGACCCTAAAACTTTAGAAGGAATGTCAAGATACGGAATTAAAACAGATAAGGCGTTTGGCGTTTCAATCCCGAAGATAAGGCTGTTAGCAAAAGAGATAGAAAAAGATCATAATCTAGCTTTGGAATTATGGAAATCAGGTTTTCATGAAACAAAATTTCTTGCAAGTATGATTGACGACCCAAAAAAACTCACAAACGAGCAAATGGAGAATTGGGCCAAAGACTTTGACTCATGGGATGTATGTGATCAAGTCTGTAATAATCTTTTTGGAAAAAGTCCTTTGGCTTTTGATAAGGTCTTTGAATGGTCCAAAAGAGATGAAGAATTTGTTAAAAGGGCAGGATATGTTCTAATGGCAGTTTTGGCAGTTCACGATAAGACTAGAGCAGATGAAGATCTCTTCAAGTTCATGCCTGTAATTTTTAATGGCTCAACAGATGAGCGGATATACGTCAAAAAAGCAGTAAACTGGGCTTTAAGGCAAATCGGTAAGAGAAATCTTATTTTACATAAAAAAGCAATTGAATATGCACTAGATATCCAAAAAATTGATTCAAAATCTGCAAAGTGGATAGCTTCCGATGCATTAAGAGAATTACATAATCCCAAAATCCTAGAAAGAATTAAAAAATAAAATCCATAACTAATTTAAAGCATTTTTATTTATCTTAATTAGATGTATTTGAGGTGTAAAAATGTTGGATGTAGAAGGATTAAGCACTGAAGCAAAGATTGGAAAAATATTGATTTTGGTATCCCTTATATTAGGCATAGTTGGAATCCTGGGATTGCTTGTCGGTTTTAGTTTTGGAGCATTATTTCCAATGAGGTACATGAGAGGATTTCCTTTGTTCGCTGGATTATTCATGATATTTGTAGCGGTTATTAAGATTTTAGGATTAATAGTTGGTTTCATAGCATTATCTTCGACAAATCTCAAAAATTTCAACAAAGCTGGAATGTACGCTATAATCTCAAGCTTATTACCTCCTCTTGACCTAATAATGCTCATAGGTGGTATTTTATGTCTTATTAGCAAAGAAGCAAAATAATATAATTTTTTTATTTTCAAAAACTATTTAAACGTTTAATAAAATTAGTTTATTGTGAGTCTAACAACAACTATAGTTAGTTTTTTTTACAATCCGATTATCTCTCCAACTCTGATTGCTTACTTAGCTTCTGTTGTTGGAAAAATTATTTATGAGTCTATCAAAAAGAAACATTTAACTATTCAAATTGCCATACACGATGGGGGTATGCCAAGTTCACACACGGCAACAGTAATCGGATTGTCAACAGCCATATTTTTGCATGAAGGAATGTCCACAGTATTTTGGATGTCTCTTGTATTTTCTTTTGTAGTAATGAAGGATGCAACAGGTATAAGGTGGGAAACAGGGCAGCAGGCAAAGGTAATTAATCAGATACTAAAAAAACTTCGTATGGGAAAGGTAGTTGATGAAGAATTAAAGGAATTGCTTGGGCATACAGAGGCTCAAGTTGTAGGTGGATTTATTGTGGGGGTCATATTCTCTTATTTAGGGCATAATGCTTTTTTTGGATAATATATTGAATTTGGAGTACTTCTCTTTTCATAAAAATACTTTCAAACTAATCCAAATTAGATTTAACTAAAAACCTTTACTTTATCGCTTTTTTTGTGAATTAAAAAATAACTTCTAACAAAGAAGTTTTTAAGTAAAGCATCTCCAACAATTTCCATGGGTACCGACTTCATTACTGTAAAAGGCGCTTCAGAACACAATCTTAAAAATATAGATGTTCAACTCCCTAGAGATAAGCTTATTGTGGTAACGGGAGTTTCAGGTTCTGGTAAATCTTCTCTTGCGTTTGATACAATTTATGCAGAAGGNNGCAATTTCAATTGAACAAAAAACAACTTCTAAAAATCCAAGATCCACCGTTGGTACCGTTACAGAAATTTACGATTATTTAAGACTTCTTTACGCAAGAATAGGGATCCCATACTGTTCAAACTGTGGCAAACAAATAAAACAACAAACAGTAACAGAGATTACTGATCAAGTTCTGTCTTTTCCCGAAGGTACAAAAGTAACTATCTTGGCTCCCGTAGTGCGTGGCAGAAAAGGAGAATATTCCACATTACTTAAGGAAATAAACGAAGAAGGTTTTGCAAGGGCAGAAATAGATGGAGAAATAAAAGAATTAAATGTAGAAATAAGGCTTGAGAGGTACAAAAAGCACGATATCAATATAATAATAGATAGGCTTGTCTTAAAAGATGGAATATCCCCAAGGCTTTATGAAGATATTGAACTTGCATTGAAAAAGGGCGAAGGAATATTATTCGTCGACATTAATGGTGAAAGAAAAACATTTTCTGAACACTTTGCATGTACTGATTGCGGTATAAGTTTAGAAGAAATAACTCCGAGGATGTTTTCATTTAATAGCCCATATGGGGCATGCCCTTCATGTCATGGACTTGGATTTAAGCAAGAGTTTGATCCTGATCTTATTATCCCTAACAAAGATTTATCTCTTGTTGAGGGTGCGGTCGATGTATGGAATACTAAATTAGAAGGTTTTAGGAGACAGACTCTTGAGGCCATTTCTAAAAAGTTTAATTTCAGACTTGACGTGCCTGTTAAAAATCTGTCACAAAAACATCTTGATATTTTATTGTATGGAACAACTGATAAAGTAAGGTATAACTATCGTTCTCGAAACACACCATCCTATTGGACATACGAAGGAACATACGAAGGTATAATACCTTGGCTTGAGAGGGTATACAGAGAAACTGATTCTGAGTACAGGAAGGAACAATTTGAGAAATACATCCGATTAAAACCATGTGAAGTATGCAAAGGTAAAAGATTGAAACCTGAGGCTTTATCTGTGAAGATCCAAGGGAGTTCGATAATTGATGTAACTGAACTCCAAATTAGCAGTTGTTATAAGTTTTTTATTGATCTTGAGCAAAATCTCAATGAAAAAGAGCAAATTATTTCAAAACAGATACTAAAGGAAATAAAGGCTAGATTAGGATTTCTTTTGAGTGTAGGCCTTGACTACCTAACTTTAGGTAGGCGAGCTGGAACTCTTTCAGGAGGAGAATCCCAGAGGATTAGACTTGCAACCCAAATAGGATCCCAACTTGTCGGTGTTCTTTATATATTAGATGAGCCAAGTATAGGTCTTCATCAAAGAGACAATGCAAAATTGATTGTCATGTTGAAAAGATTAAGGGATATTGGAAACACAGTAATTGTCATTGAACATGATGAAGAAATGATGCTCTCTTCAGATTTTCTTGTAGATATAGGCCCTGGAGCAGGTGTTCATGGGGGTGAAGTTGTTGCAGTTGGATCTCCCGAAGAAGTTAAGCAAAATCCAGATTCACTTACTGGGAAATATTTGTCGCGAAAACTTAAAATTGACGTTCCTAAAATTAGAAAACAAAGTGATACGTTTATCACAATCAAAGGAGCAAGACAATTTAATCTAAAAAACATTGATGTAAAAATTCCTCTTGGTTTATTTGTATGCGTCACTGGAGTCTCCGGTAGTGGAAAAAGTACGTTGATTAATGAAATATTATACAAGGATTTAGCAAAGAAATTTTACAGGGCTGTAGATAATCCAGGGGACCATGATGAAATTTTGGGAATTGAAAATATTGATAAAGTGATTATTATCGACCAAAGTCCCATTGGGAGAAGCCCTAGGTCAAATCCTGCAACATATACTGGTTTATTTACCCCCATAAGGGAGCTTTTTTCTGAACTTCCCGAATCAAAAAGGAGGGGATTTAAGAAAGGCAGATTCTCTTTTAATGTGAAAGGAGGAAGGTGTGAAAATTGCAGAGGAGATGGACTGATTAAAATTGAAATGCATTTTCTGCCTGACGTTTATGTTAAATGTGAAGAGTGTAAAGGTGAGAGGTACAACAGAGAAACTTTAACCGTCAAATACAAGGGGAAATCAATTTCTGAAGTCTTGCATATGACGGTCGAAGAAGCCTTGCACTTTTTTGAAAACATACCAATCATACGAAATAAACTCCAGACCCTTTATGATGTGGGGCTATCCTACATTAAAGTTGGACAGCCTGCAACTACCCTTTCAGGGGGAGAAGCACAAAGAGTCAAACTGTCAAAGGAATTGTCTAAGAAAGCTACGGGAAAGACTCTTTATATATTGGATGAACCTACAACTGGACTCCATTTCCACGATGTTAAAAAACTACTTGATGTTCTTTTGCGCCTGAGAGAAAATGGCAATACAGTTCTCGTTATTGAGCACAACATGGATGTAATTAAAACTGCCGACTATATAATTGATCTTGGTCCTGAAGGGGGCCAAAGAGGTGGGGAAATTTTAGTTGAAGGCACACCCGAAGAAGTAATAAAATCCCCAAAGAGCCATACTGGAAGATTCCTCGAAGAAGTTTTAAAAAGAGATGGGGCCCTGAATTAATTTCATTGGCTAAATTTCTTTATCTTTTCTAATACTTCATCATTAATCATTGATTATCAATTTTATGTAATTATTGTTTATCAATATTGTTATATATTTTTATCAATATCGAAAGCTTTATATAGTATCAGTGACATGATTGATATGCACTAGAGGTGATAGATATGAAAAAAATAACTGCTATATTGGTGATGGGACTTTTAATGATCTCAATCGCCCCTATACTAGGAGAAACGTGTTCAACGGACGAACAAAATAGTAATACTGTATGTCCAAGCAACACGACATCAGCAGTATCAAAAATTGTTGCTAAGAGTTTCCTTAACAACATAAGAAAAGGTTCGATGGATTTAAACGGTAATAAGTTAGTACATTCAATATTAACACCAACTGGAGATCTAAAATTGACCTCTCCACTATTACAGCAGCACTTTGGAGCTTATGACTTTGCTAATGAAAGAGGCACACCAGGATGGTACTCATACGATGTTCAGCCACTAACAAAAACACAAAAAAAGTACGAACCAACAGTACCAAGAATCTACACCACAAATACATCAGATGATGAATAAAGGAGATTATACTCCTTTTATTTTTGAATTTATTTACTTACCATTTATTATAATGGATTCTGTTTTCTTCAAATCTGTGTAATTGCGGCTTTCCTTCGTTAGGATACCCGATTGAGATTAGTGATACGGGTAAGATGTTCTCCGGTAAATCAAGTATTTCTTTGATACCACTCACTCTTTCTTCATCAGGANNATTGTGGCTTTCCTTCGTCAGGATAACCAATTGAAATTAGTGATACGGGGAATATATTCTCGGGCAAATTAAGTATTTCTTTGATACCTTTTACTCTTTCTTCATCAGGGTATATCCCAAGCCAACATGCTCCAAGTCCCAGTGAATGCGCAGCTAAAAGGATATTTTCAGTTGCCGCAGAGCAATCAATCGTAATAAAAATATCTTTTGTAATATCCAAGTCACCCGCAACTAGAATGGCCATTGGTGCTTCATAGAGCATCTTTGAGTTTGGATGGAAAGAAGGGATCTTATCCAATATTTTTCTGTTATCTACTAATACAAAATGCCAAGGCCTCTCATTTTTTCTTGAAGGGGCATTCATAGCAGCTTCCAAGATTCTTTTTACATGGCTTTCAGGCACCTTATCTTTCTTGTACTTTCTAATACTCCTCCTTGACATAATAATATCTAAAAAATCCATAATATCGCCAAGATATATACTAACAACTTATATAAAAATATAGTGTTGTAGGCTATTATTTTTCGCTGTCTAAGTTATCATAATATCCCTATTTCCATCTTTTCTTATAAAAATTGAAATAAAACTTTTAATAAATTAGATTATTTAACAAAAATCTTTTTTTTAAATAGAAAACCTTTTTAGAACTAAAAATAATAGTATATAATAAATATTAAAGTGATTTTATGACAAAAGAACTCTCTTCGGATATGATAAGAAGAACATTTGATAAGAATAAATTAAAATGTAAAAGTAGTCAGGAAGTATCCCCTTTAGAGGATATAGTGGGCCAGGACAGAGCATTAAAGGCACTGAAATTCGGGCTAGAGATAAAAGAGAAAGGATTTAATATTTTTGTTGCAGGTTTTCCAGGGACTGGAAAAATGACGGCAGTAAAAAGTTTTTTGGATAAACTTGCTGAAGATCAAACTGTACCTTCTGACTGGTGTTATGTTAATAATTTTCTAGAGCCGTACGAGCCTAAAGTCATTAGATTAAATGCAGGCCAGGGAAGGGTCTTTCACAAAGATATGACAAATTTCCTAAACGAGGCTAAAATTAATCTTCCAAAAGCATTTGAAAGTGAAGATTTTGCTTTAAAGAGAGAGGCCACTATTCAGAAAATTGATGCTGAACGAAATAGAATATTTTCTGAACTGAATAGAAAAGCAGAGAAAGAAGGATTAATTGTTCAAAGTACCCCAATGGGATTTATTTTTGTCCCTATTGTCAGTGGCAGGCCAATGACTGAGGAGGAGTTTATAGCTCTAAACCCTGAAACCAAGGACGACATTCAAAAAAAGAGAGATAAGTTAAACTCAGAGTTAAGATTAGTGTTTAGGCAGCTAAAAGAGCTGGACAGTAAAACATTTGAAGAAATAAAAGAATTAAATAAAGAAGTGGCACTTTTTACAATGGGCCACTTGGTAGACGATTTGAATAAAAAATATTCCGACTATCCGGATATTATTAATTATTTAAAAGAAGTCCAGGAAGATATATTAGAAAATTTAGCCTTATTTTATAAGCCAAATGTTCCGCAAGCTCCGGTTCAAGCACCATGGGCGGAAGAATTGCCATTTAGGAAATATATGGTCAATCTGTTCACAGATAACTCAACACTGACTGGGAGGCCAGTTGTTGTGGAGCTTAATCCAACATACCAGAATCTCTTTGGAAGGATAGAGAAAGAAGCACAGTTTGGGATGCTTACTACTGATTTTACCATGATAAGAGGGGGGTCGATACATAAGGCAAACGGTGGGTACCTTGTAATACCCGCTGAAGAATTGGTAAAGAATCTTTTTTCATATGATGGTTTAAAAAGGGCATTAAGCAGTGAGGAAGCCATAGTTGAGGAGGCAGGAGAGCGACTTGGATTTATTACAACAAAAGGATTAAGGCCTGCCCCCATACCATTAAACGCCAAAGTCGTTATTATTGGCAATCCAATGATATATCAGACTCTTTTTTCACTTGATCCGGATTTTAAAGAGCTCTTCAAAGTCAAGGCAGAATTTGATATTAATATGGATTTTAACGATGGCAATGTTAAAAACTATGTTTCATTCATATGCTCACTTTGCTCAAAAGAAAACTTATTGCACCTTGATTCTTCAGCAATAGGGAAAGTTATAGAGTATGGTGCACGATTGGCCGATGACCAAGAGAAATTATCTACAAGATTTGCAGATATAGCGGATATTATACGTGAAGCAAACTTCTACGCTAAACAAGACAAAAATAATGTAATAAAAGACCTCCATGTAGTAAAAGCTGTCGAGGAAAAAAATTACCGTTCAAATCTTATTCAAGAAAGATTAAATGAAATGGTAACACGAGGATTTTATCTTATTGAAACTGAAGGAGAAGCAGTTGGTCAGATAAACGGTCTTGCAGTATTAAGCCTAGGGGATTATGCATTTGGAAGGCCATCTAGAGTTACCGCCACCGTAAATATTGGCCGCGGGGGAATTATAGATATTGAGCGCGAAGCTAAGATGGGGGGAAATATTCATTCAAAAGGTGTAATGATATTGGGTGGTTATTTAGCAGAAAACTTTGCACAAGATAAACCATTAAATCTCACTGCGAGACTCGTATTCGAACAAAACTATGAAGGTGTTGACGGGGATAGCGCATCAAGCACAGAACTTTATGCAATATTATCTGCTCTATCTGAAGTTCCAATAAAACAATACTTTGCGGTCACAGGATCTGTTAATCAGAAAGGGGAGGTACAGGCAATCGGAGGCGTTAACTACAAGATTGAAGGATTCTATGAGATTTGCAAGGCCAAAGGACTTAATGGAAAACAAAGTGTTTTAATCCCAAGAAGCAATGTTCAAAATTTAATGCTTAAAGAAGAGGTCGTCGAAGCGGTAAAAGAAGGAAAATTCCATATATACTCAGTTGATAATATCAAGGAAGGAATTGAAATACTAACAGGAATCAAAGCTGGAGAAAAAGGACCAGACGGTAAGTATCCAGAAAATACAATTTATGGAATGGTTGACAAACGTCTTAGGTTCATGGCTGAAAAAATAGAAAAGTCTACAGAGGAAAAAGAAAAATAATCATTAATTTTGAAATAGGAGGTTAAAAAATGGTAAATGTAAAAGAAGTTGGGGAAATCTACAAATGTGAAATTTGTGGAAATGTTGTGGAAGTATTGGAAGCTGGCGGTGGAGAACTAATCTGCTGTGGGGAGCCAATGATTTTACAGGAGTAGGTGTTTTAGATGGTTAAGATTGGAGAAAAGATTCAGGAAGCTGATTGGAAAAAAGAAAAGCATGTACCAGTTATAGACTGCCCAGATTCTGTAAAAGCAAATGAGGCGTTTGAGGTCAAAGTTGCCATCGGTAAAGATGTCGCTCACCCAAATACAACTGAACACCATATCAGATGGATAATGCTTTACTACCAGCCCGAAGGTGAAAAATCCTTATACCAAGTCGGAAACTACGAGTTCACTGCGCATGGAGAGAGTACACAAGGACCAAATACCGGCCCAGTATACACAAATCATGAAGTAAAAACATCTCTAAAAATAGCAAAATCTGGAATCCTATTTGCAGTTTCACTATGTAACATTCATGGCCTATGGGAATTCTCAAAGGAAGTTAAGGTTAATTAATTTTATTTTTTCTTTTGTCCATAATCTAATCCCTCCTAAATTTAATTGTTTTCAAAATAGCTTATTAATAAAGAAAAGAAAATTAAAGTTTTTTGACGGTGATCTTCTTCTCACCGTTAACAAACTCAACATCCCATGTCAGCGTATCGCCGTGTTGTATTTCCATCATCTGCGTTATCGCTGTTGGGATGATAGTTTTAAGGGAATTGTATCGTAGTGCTAGTAATAAAAGTTAAAGTTCCGATTATATTATATCTAAGAAAAGAGTGAAACATAAAAAAATAGATAAGTCTTTTATACCTAGACCATTAAAAACTAGTTTATATTATTTCGGCAATCTCTAAATATTTAGTATCTTCCAGTAGTTCAATTCCTCCAACTTTTAATACATCTTTCTTAGGAGAAAGTAAAACTACTTTATTTGAAATTTTCTTTACAAAATCAATTTCATGTGTCGATACTATCATAGTTCCTTTGTATTCATCTAAAAACTCCAATATTCTTTTTCGGGTCTTCCCATCAATATTTGATGTAGGTTCATCCAATATTAGCAATTTTGGGTTTAATTGGAGGACGCATGCAAGCGCCACTCTCTTTTTTTCTCCACCACTGAGTCTAAATGGAGGCTTTTCGTATAATTTTTTTATTCCGAAGTAGTTAGCATTTTTAGAAATCAGAGCCTTGGCTTCTTTATTTGAGATGCCTAATTGCATTGGGGTATATAGTAATTCATCTTCCACAGTTGGATTAAATAGAAAATCATCTGGATTTTGAAAAAGAAATCCTATGTTTTTTCTAAAATAAAGATAATTGCCTTTAGTAATATCTTTTTCAAAAATCTTGATATTTCCAGATGTAGGCTTAATAAGCCCTGCAAATATCTTTAGTAAAGTAGATTTTCCACATCCATTTGAACCCAGCAAGACAACTCTTTCATATTCTTCAATATTTAGGGTAAAATTTTTGATCCCCATTGTTTTGTCGGGATAAGCGTATTCAATATTTTTTGCTTCGATTATCTTCAAATTATCATCCACCCTACTGTTACCAATGCAATGAACGCCGTGAAAATTATATTGGGTATAAGTCTAAATTTAACAAATTTAACTGGGTATGGCATATTACTATACCCTCTTGATATTCTTGCAAGATGTATATTTTCCCCTCGCTCATATACTTTAATAAAAAACATACCCAATAGTTCTCCCCCTTCATTCCAAATTTTTCTATAGCTTTTGTTATTGAATCTTCTACTTTCCCTTGCAATTAAAATTCTGTATAATTCATTAAATACTAAATATGTATAACTATAAGTAAAAGATAAAGTGAGAATTAATATCTCTGGTATTTTATAAAATCTTAGTGACGAGAGTATTTCTTTAAATGGAGTTATCAAAGTAAATATTATTAAAAATGATACCGCAAGACATACTCGGAAGGTAAAGAGAATTGCATACTCAAAGGAAGATATGAAAACTTGGGGCAACATAATTGTGAAAATAAACAATGGCATTAAACCTACTCTTCTAAAATAAGGCCCAAGAGGGATCTGGGATGCTATAATTAACAAGAGTAAATTAAAAAAAATAAAAAAAAGTTTGTTTGGTGAAAATGTAGTGATGCTCAGTAGAACTAGANNGGGCTTTTTACGTTTTCTTGAATAAAGAAAACTTCAAAGTATTGTGAAGCACTTTTAAGAAGTGCTTCTATTGGCTCATATTTCAATTCCTTCGACCTTTAATTGCCATGGTAACCCCTAACATGATTATAAGAGTTACTATAGATCCTACTAGGCCAGCTAAAAAGGTTCCAATGGGCGAATCTATCCCCGGTACCGAATAGTCTGGTAGAATACCGCCATAAATTGGACTTTCTTCTGCCCCAAGATGTTCCGCAGACTTTTCTAAAGGTTCAGAATATCCTACAGCATCAGCTGCTAAAGCAAATAGAGGAGATAGTATTATAGCAACTAAGATGACTAAAAATGCTTGTTTATGTTCTATAACAAAATCTTTGAAATTCATCTTTTTTCACCCCTAGACTTATTTTTCGCCTTATCGGAAATATATAGGATATCGCCACGATTTTTCTCAATATATGAGATAACAGCAACTGTAATCAAACCTTCTATTATTCCCAAGGCACCGTGCCATATTCCCATTACAGGCACTGTAGTACTTATTGAGTATTGGAAAGTAGAGGATAGACCTGTGGCTATTCCGGTATTTATTGCCCCCAATGTTATTCCAATCCAGCCTGCAACAAATGCGGCTATTTTGGTATTTTTCTTACTTAGAAATTTGTATATATAGTAAGCTACGAATACATCAACAATGGCCATACTAAAAAGATTAGTTCCCAAAGCAGTAATGCCGCCATCTCCAAATACTAATGCTTGAATCGATACAACTGAAACCATGGCAATACACCCTAAAAATGGGCCTAAAATTATTGCTGCAACAGCACCACCAACAAAATGCGCAGAAGTTCCGCCTGGAATTGGCCAGTTTAGCATTTGTGCGGCGAATATACCCGCGGCAACTAAACCCGCAATAGGTACTCTTTTTTCATCTATGCCATCTTTTTTTATTTTATAAATACATATTCCAATGACTATAGCACTAAGTACATAATATGCCAGTGCTATATCCATATCTAAGAATCCATCTGGTATGTGCATTTCATCCCTCGTGTTACTAATTCCTATTTAGTAACACTTGATTAGGATAGCCTAACGTTTATATGTCTTTCGTAGGAATAGCTCGTAAGCACTATGGCAGTCTTGATAATAAGTTTTTTAAAAGATTACATCGTTGATAAATCATGAAAAGAGAACTTCTAATGGGCAATGAAGCAATTGCCTTAGGCGCTTTTGAAGCCGGTGTTGAAGTTGTTGCAGCTTATCCTGGTACCCCCTCAACAGAAATTCCCGAGACTGCTGCACGATTTGCCAAACAGTACGGTGCTTATGTTGAATTTTCTACTAATGAGAAAGTTGCACTTGAAGTGGGAATTGGTGCATCTTGGGCAGGAAAAAGAGCCCTTGTAACAATGAAACATGTTGGAGTTAATGTTGCATCTGATTCATTTATGACTCTAGCTTATACCGGAGTAGATGGTGGATTTGCCCTTGTTTCTGCTGATGAGCCAGAATGTCATTCTTCTCAGAATGAGCAGGACAATAGGATATATGCTAGATTTGCAAATGTACCATGTTTAGACCCATCTTCAGCTCAAGAATGTAGGGACATGACGATATTTGCATATGATCTATCTGAGTTGTTTTCTATACCCGTAATTTTAAGGCCAACTACTAGGGTGTGCCACGGAAGAGGGGACGTAGAGTTAGGTGAAATAAATATCAAAAAAAGAGAAGGTAAATTCACTAAAGATGTTACAAAGTATGTCACAGTTCCTTCTCACACAAGGGTATTACATAAAAAACTTTTAGAAAAAATGGAAAAAGTAAGAGAATTTGTTGAAGACTCTAATCTTAATTATACTATTCCTGGAGATGGAAAGACTGGAATCATTGTCATTGGAGCATCTTTTAATTATTTGATGGAATCTCTCAATATTTTGGGCATTAAACCTCCAATATTAAAAATTGGAGTTTCACACCCTTTAGCAAAAAATAAAGTATTATCATTTATTAAAGATCTTGAAAAAGTAGTAATAGTTGAAGAACTTGAGCCAGTAATTGAAAATGATGTAAAAATATTAATGGCCGAGAACCAATTGAACTTGAAACTCTATGGGAAGAATATATTTCCAAGAACTGGCGAGTATTCTACAGATTTAGTAACTGAAATACTTTCNNAACAGGGCCCCCTTATTATGTGCTGGATGTCCGCACAGATCAACATTTTACGCAATAAAAAAGGTAACAAGAGGGAAGGCTATATTCCCTTCAGATATTGGTTGCTATACCCTTGGATTTTCAAGACCCCTTCAGACAGTTGATACGTGTATTGCTATGGGTTCAAGTTTTGGGATAGCATGCGGTCTTGCAAAATCTGTAAATGAGCCAATTGTTGCAACTTTGGGAGACTCTACATTTTTCCATGCAGGAATACCTCCATTAATCAATGCGAAATATAACAATTCTAAGATCGTAGCAGTGATACTTGACAATTTAACTACTGCTATGACAGGTCACCAACCTCACCCTGGAACACAACTAACTGCCATGGGTGAACCTGCAAATCCTGTGTCTATTGAGAAGTTGATTGCTGGTATGGATATACCAGTTGAAGTCGTAAATGCAACAGATGTAAAAAGCATTGAAGATGCTCTAAAAAGAGCACTTGAAAGTGAACAGGTATATGCAATCATATCAAGAGGACCATGTGTTCTGCTAAAGGGCATAAGTAAGAGGCCGATCTACAGGGTAGACGTATCGATGTGTAGAGCATGCAAAGCATGTATAAAGCTATCGGGGTGTCCTGCTTTAGAATTTAAGGATGGCCACTCAAGTATTAATCCAACGGTATGTACCGGATGCGGTTTATGTGCCTACATATGCCCAGTAGAAGCCATAGGCAGATAATTTTTTTATTAATCTATTTTTATTATCAACTTTTTAGTTACAATACTATATATTTTATATTGAATATTTTCCAAATCTAAAATCTATATTTTTTTAAAAGTAATAAAAATTTTTAAATATATTATTTATTGCCGTTAGGCTTTTAACATTGAAAAATTAAATATATTGAAGGCCGTATATTAATATTATATTATCTCAGGGGAGTTGAATAAATGGCGGAAATAAAAGTTGATGTTAAGGGCCAAACTTGCCCCGTACCTCTAGTTGAATGTAGAAAAGCGTTGCGAAAAGCAGCAATCGGAGATATAGTCGAGGTAGAGGGAACGCATCCCGCGTCTAAGAAAGAGATACCAATGGCTGTGAAGGCGTTAGGGTATAAGATTGTATCCATTGAAGAGGAGGGCAATACATGGAAGATAAAAATATGCAAGGAGTAACTAACCCAAAAAAGAATAAAGCTACGATAATTGTTCATAGCGGGGATATGGATAAAATTTACAGTGCACTAATAATAGGAAACGGGGCTCTCTCAATGGGAATGGAAGTTTCTTTGTACTTCACTTTTTTTGGACTTCAGAGATTAAAGAAAGGTGGTATTGAAAAAGGGCCACTCTCAAAGATGCACATGCTTGGATTAGGTAAAATGATGATAAAGAAGAAAATGGAAAAAGCTAATGTGGCTTCTCTAGAGAAAATGATAACTGACTTCAAAGAACTTGGAGGTAAAATACTGGCTTGTGACATGACTATGGAAGTAATGGGAGTAAAGCCTGAAGATCTAAGACAAGACTTAATTAATGATTATTGTTCNNGCAACAAGATTGGACGAAAGAGTTTTAGAATCTATGAAAAAATATTTCTTTGAAGTTTATGCAGTTGCAACTTCTGAATTTGGATACTCATTAGGCATTGAAGCAAGAGAAGCGTTAGACGAGGCTAGAGGATTTATTGCCAATTATCTCAGAGCTGATTTAGGAGAAATTGTTTTCACTTCAGGAAGCACTGAATCTAGCAACATGGCTATCAAAGGAATCGCAATGGCACTAAAAGAAAAAAAAGGTAAGCACATAATCGTATCAAAAATTGAAGACTTTCCAGT
>DUKX01000223.1:0-3184 GCA_013329085.1 Methanofastidiosum sp.
TTAGGGCAATTATGCAACAAAGCAGAAATTATTTTAATTATTATCAAAAAACTATTTAAATCCAAAGAAACTCGTATATTGTGGTGATTTCAATGACATTTTGTGCAAGTTGTGGTTCTCAGAATCCCGATGGCAGCCAGTTCTGTACCGGTTGCGGCGCTAAATTAGTCGCTGGTGCACCAGCTAACGCTGGATTTTCTGGTGGCGGCCAGGGATACAAATTTGAAATAAAAGACAGACCAGTTTTTAGTATTTTAAATGTAAATTTGAGTAGTGGACAATCCATTGTGGCAGAAGCAGGCGCAATGGTAACTATGTCACCTAACGTAAGTTTAAAAACTGAAATGAAAGGTGGCCTTGGAGGAGCTTTGAAGAGAGGTGTTCTCGGTGGGGAATCTTTATTTATGAATACATTCACAAGCAATGGCCCAGGCACGATTAGCTTTGCTCCAGGATATCCAGGGGACGTAACGCATATAAAAATGAAAGGAGATACCTGGTTCTTGCAAGGTGGGGCCTACATGTGCTGTTCGCCAGAAGTAACTATTGATACCAAATTCCAAGGACTAAAGGGATTGGTATCTGGAGAGGGATTATTCTTCCTAAAAGCTGATGGTGTTGGAGATCTATTTATCTCAAATTATGGATCTATCATTGAAAAAGAGCTAAAGGGAGAATCATTCAAAGTTGATACTGGTCACCTTGTAGCATTTTCCAGCGGCGTTACTTATAATGTTGAAAAGATTGGGGGTTGGAAATCTACAATTCTAAGCGGTGAAGGTCTTATTGCAAATGTATCAGGTAATGGAAAAGTATTGATGCAGACAAGAGCGCCAAGATCACTCGCCCAATGGCTCGCACCGTTTATGCCGTCAGGTAGTGGCGGTGGTGCAGGTGGAGGCGGCTTTAAGATAGGCTTAGGTTAAATAAAATTTTTATTTTTATTCTTCTTTTTCTTCTAAATCAATTTTTACACTTTTCTTAATTGCATAGCCTGCTTCCGCTTCGCATGCTTTTAATACCCCACATGGTACAGGGCATACTGCGTGCAGTATGTCTGCTTTTTGATAGACAGGATTTATTGGCATCTTTTTGAAAACTACGTCTTTATCTAAAGTTTCTATGTCTTCAGCATATTTTTCAACTAATTTACATTTAGTTTCTATTTCGACTTTAAATCCAAGTCCTTTTCTTTTTACCTTGACTTTATTAACAAATCCACATGCCCCAGCATCAATTGTTCCTTCAATCATGTTATCACTTTAATATACATTCTATATTATGGTCATCAACTATGACATATTTGTATCCTTGCTCTGTTAAAAATATTTGTCTATTTGCAGAGTATTCCTGATCCCTAGTATCTTTAGTGACTATTGAATAAAACTTTGCTGATGATCCATCTTTCTTTGGCCTTAATATCCTACCTAATCTCTGGGCTTCTTCTTGTCTCGATCCAAAAGTACCTGAAACTTGGATGGCCACATTTGCATCTGGCAAGTCTATGGCAAAATTTGCCACTTTAGACACAACAAGAATACTAATCTTACCTTTTCTAAAATCGGAGTATATTCTTTCCCTCTCTCTATTTGGGATTTTACCAGTTATTAACGGAGCTTTAAGAGATTCGGCAATTTTCTCAAGTTGCTCTATGTACATACCAATAATAAGAATTCTGTCATTTTTATGATGCTCAATTATCCTCTTTAAAATCTCATACTTGAACGGATTTTCTGCAGCTATCCTGTACTTGTTTCTATCGTCAGATGTAGCATATACTATTCTAGATTTTTCAGGCATATGCACTCTAATTTCATAACATATCGCTTCTGCTATCCACCCCTGCTGTTCAAGATTTTTCCAGGGCATGTCAAATTTTTTCGGACCAATAAGACTGAAGACATCTTTTTCCCTTCCATCTTCCCTTACTAAAGTAGCTGTTAACCCAAGTCTCCTCTTTGACTGTATATGGGCTGTGACTTGGAATACAGGTGCTGGTAGTAAATGAACCTCATCATAAATTATAAGGCCCCAGTTCCTCTTGTCAAATATATTGAAATGAGTAAACTCATCTTCTTTTTTGTTCCTATAGGTCAATATTTGATATGTTGTTACTGTTATCTCTCTTATTTCTTTTACTTCACCAGTGTATTCTCCTATCTTCTCTCGAGGAATATCTGTCTTATCCAGTATTTCATCAATCCACTGCCTAACGGCAATAACATTAGGACAAGTAATTAGGGTATTAGTCTTAACTTTAGCCATGACACCCATGCCGATAACAGTCTTACCTGCACCGCAAGGAAGTACTATTGTTCCACTCCCCCCTTCTACTCCGCCACTCCTGTAAAAGACATTTACCGCATCTTCCTGATATTTTCTTAATTGAAAGTTTACCCCACTTCTTGTGGTACTTAGAAGGTTAAGCTCCAAATAGTCTCCATCTTCATAACCTGCCAAATCTAAGGCAGGCCATCCGATCTTAATTAAATCTTGTTTCAAAAATCCTCTACTATTGGGATCTACCTTAAGAGTATTATCATCTATATTATCAAGGACATATTTTTTTATACGCTCGTTGTTCTGAATTTCTTTAATGAGAAGTTCGTCTTGTGAAAAAAGAACTAAGTCGTCGTTACTCTTTTTTAAAGAAAGTCTTCCAAATCTAGACATTATGTCCTTAATGTCACTTATAACGTTGGAAGGTATATCATATCTTGAGTATTTCAAAAGAATATTAATAACTTCTTCACTCGTAAGCCCTGCAGCTGCAGCGTTCCAGAGTGAAAGATCAGAAAGCCTATAAGTATGAATATGCTCAGGGCTCTTCTCAAGTTCGGAAAATCTTGAAATTTCGTCTCTAGTATCTTCGTATAGGGGATTGGCCACCTCAAGGAACATTGATCGGTCTCCCTGTACAATTAAAGGTTTTGGAAAATCCATTAAAAATCACCATAAGGTTGATATCGTTTTAATACAGTTTTTATAAAACTCTCTAACTAGCATTTAAAGGTTTTGGGTGAGTAAATTATTTTGTTGTAAGGTAAACAAGTATGGCTAAAGCTATAGTAGTAAATAAGTCAGGCAGTATTAAGAATGGCCCGAGACCTGTTGATTTGAAGCCACATATAGCATGTAATAAAGGGCTTGAAGTTAAGATATCAAAAAGAAAGGCCAAAGAGAA
>DUKX01000223.1:3225-16071 GCA_013329085.1 Methanofastidiosum sp.
CCATTTTCAACTAATCTTCTTGGAATAAATCCTATTCCCGATAATCCTAAGTATTTATTAATTTTTATATTCATCACCATCTAACCCCATATCTTTACAAATCTCATTAAAGCTATTAATATTTTTATCAAGTAATTCTGAAGGAAAATATGTCTTTCCGTATTTATCTCCGACCGCAGATAAAAGACCATTTTTCTCTAATATACCCAAATGATGCTGGACAGTTTTGTATTCTATACCTGTAGCTATAGATATTCTGTTGGCATTTGAAGGGCTAGAAATTATATATTTCAGGATTAATGCCCTATTTACGCCACCTCTTGAACCTGCGATGAGCCACAAGAGTATTTTTTTGTCTCTGTCCATGTAAATTCATGTGAGTTCATTCTCTTTGTTTTATATGTTTTTCTTTTAGTAATATTATTTGGCACCTTATAATCTTTAGATTATACTTTATCTCTAAGATTATTTCTAAGGGTATTTATAAAAGAATTTTCCGAAATTTATACCTATTTATTCCCAAATCTTTAATTAATAAAAAATATAAAAATTATACCAATGGAACTGTAGAACTTCCATCTAGGAATACCAAAACTTTTGCATCTTTGCCTTTTTGAGCCAAAGCCTTGTCTATTGAATCTTGAAGTGAATTATGGGGCACTATAAAAATTTCTTCCAAAACTTTATCTTCAAGATCAGTTATTGCCCATATCTCCCCACAAGTTACAAGCTCCGCTATTTTCGCTGCTTTGTGGTACCCAAGTATATAATTTTTTTCTGTGGCTTTTATTACTTCATCTGGCGTATCATTATCTTTCAGTAAATCATAGAAAGTCTTATCCCCGATCCCATCTCTGCAGCTAGACACAAGGATTATGATCCCACCGTCTTTCAAAGCAAGTTTGGTGTTTTCTATTGCTTTTTGGGATTGATATAAACTAACATCCATTGGATAAGGGGCTACTGACACAATTATATCTGCTTTTCCCGGCACAGGTACACAAAATAATTTGTCAACAGCTTTTGCTGACTTGTATAGTATTTCTATTATGTCCCCAGCTTGCGCATCAAATATATTGCCTTCTCCATCGGCCACGACATTTATTGCAAAAACGTTTGGTTTTATCTTCATTATCTCTCTGACCGCATCTTCCATATCATCATGGACTGGATTGCCTTTTAGAGACAATGTCTTAGAGTTAGGGGATAGTGCATGCTTGTGATTTGCTGTTATTGTTTTTATCGATGATACACCTGGCAAGAATGATTTTCTTGTACCGGTGTAGCCTGCAAAATAATGTGGCTCAGAAGATCCGATTGTAACTATAGCCTCGTTTTCTAGTACTTTTTTGTTAATATAGAGCTCTGTGCCCCTCTCAGTTTTTCCCACATATTGGAAGAGTTCATCTTTTCGAGAATCATGAACAGTAATTTTATTTTTAAATTCTGAATAATAAGGGCCAAAAATATTATTGAATTCTTCTTCTGTTGGAACTCTGTGAGAGCCTGTAGCTATCATGAACTCTATTTTACCCATATACGGCTTCATTACAGGGTATATTGTGTCCAGAATCTTTCTAGTTGGTGTGGGTCTTTGTCCATCATTTATCAGGAAAAGTATGCTTTTGTATTTCTTTAAAAAATCGTTTAAAGGTAAATTATTTGTTGGATTTTCAATTGCCTTTTTTAATACATTTTCATTTACTGAACCTTTTACTTCCTTTGGCTCAACAATCCCAAGAAGATTTTTGTCAGGTATCTCTACTAGAACTGTGTCTTTCTTGTAAGGTATATTCAATTTCATTAATTCACCTTAGAAATATCCAATTCCGTCCATTGTAAGGGAGATGAATTTATAGTCCTTATCCATATCATTTAAAAGAGAAAGCAAAGCCATGTGCTCTTTTCCTGAACCTGAGATTAAATTAACATAAATTTCGTCGCCAATATCTTTTGGAAGTCTATCTCGTATTGCATTTTTTATATTTTCAATAGGCATGGAAGGATTAACTACTATCCAATCTACATCTTTACTCGGATTAAACTTTTCTCGGCCAAAATCATTTGTTACTATAATGATCTTATCCCATTCTTCAGAAATTAGTCTACCTACATGCCCCCATGTCCCCTTTCCTGTAGATATTAAAGCGACGAGAGTTTTCATTAAAGCCATCTCCTAATAACTTCGGAAAGTCTCTTAACAGCTAGATTTATTTCCTCATCTTTTGGGAATGAGAAATTCAATCTCATTGTGTTTCTTCCTAGATTATCGTCTATATAGAAAGCGCTTCCAATGACATAAGCAACATTTGAATTAATTGCATCTGTAAACATTTCTTTTGTATCTACATATTCAGGTAACACAATCCAATTGAACATTCCACCCTTAGGTCTAGTCCACTTGCATTCATTTGGCATGTATTCGTCCAATGATGATAGCATCACATCTCTTTTGATTTTATAGAAATTCAATATTTTTACTAGGTGCTTGTCCAAATAATTTTGAGAATAAATAGCGGCTATTCTCTGACCAAACGTATTTGTGTGTAAATCTACGGCTTGCTTTGCAATTACCATCTTTCTAATCAGCTCACCGTTGCCCACTGCCCATGCGATTCTAAATCCTGGCGCCAGTATTTTTGAGAAGGTACCTAGATATATGACTCGCCCTTCGGTATCGTAAGACTTTATGGCCTTTAGATGCTCTCCCTCGTACCTAAGTTCACCATAAGGATTATCTTCAATTACAACTAAATCATAATCATTAGCAATTTTAATTATTTCTTTTCTTCTCTTTTCACTTGTTGTAATGCCCGTTGGATTGTGGAAGTTTGGAACTAAATAAAGTATTTTTGGTTTCTTTCCATCTTCTTTTAGAGTTTCGAGTGTTTCGATTAATAAATCGGTCCTTATCCCTTCGCCATCTGATGGAACATCAACGAAATCACAGAGATATGATCTAAATGCACTTAACGCCCCAAGGTAACTTGGTGCCTCAACTATAACGACATCTCCGGGATTTATTAGAATCTTTGAGACTAAATCAAGGCCTTGCTGTGAACCACTGGTAATTAGAATATCATCCGGGGTACAGGCAATTCCATATCTACCCATCATTCCAGCGATGTATTGTCTTAGCTCCGGGTCACCTTCTGTAAGCCCGTACTGTAAGCCAGTATTATTTGAGTTTAAAACGTCATTTACAATCTTTTTTATTTCTTCCAAAGGAAACGTTTGAGGATTTGGAAGACCGCCTGCAAGTGAGATTATCCCAGGTTTTTGGGTAAGCTTAAGGATTTCTCTTATCTCTGATGCTTTTACTCTCTTTGCAGTCTCTGAAAATATTGAATCGTCCATATAAATCAACATAAAGAAAGCCATGTTATAATTTAAAAAACTTTCTTTTCATTGTTGACTCTTTGAACATCCCCTCAGTAAGACCTTTTAATAATCCTAAAATAATAGGCCCGTAAAGAATCCCCAATGCCCCAAACATGTAAGCTCCGCCCAAGAAACCCACCAAAACTATAAATGGGTGTAACTGTGCTTTATTTCCCCCAAGTTTTGGAAAAATATAGAAATTATACAATATGAAAAGAACTATAACCCCATATGTCAATACAGCAAAACCTTGGATTATTTCACCTGTTAATATGTAGTAAAATCCAACAGGCAAAAAGATAGTCCATGGGCCAACTACAGGCAATAGTGCAGCTAATCCTGTTAAAAGACCCAAAAGAAAAGAGTAAGGAACGCCCATTACTAAAAAACCTATTGTGGCGAGAAATGCCATAATCATTGCACTCATAACGTTCGCATAAATTAAGCCGTTAATTACCTTCTTTGTGGGCCCAAGTATCTCAATTATATCTTTTTTATAATGATGTGGGATCGTTCTTTCAAAATAATTTTCTACTCTTTCTTTTTCATTCAAAAAATAGAAGAGAGAAAGGAACAATACTACAACGTTCATCAAAGTAAGAGGAAGTTGACCCATTGTGCTGGCAAAAAAATCTGAGATATTGATANNTAGTTGGTGTTTCTTTTTTTAGTACTTGTGTAACAAAAGTAAGTTGTTCTACAGCTTTATAGAAGCCGTATAGCAAAGTAATAAGAAATGGGGCGGATACAAAAAAAGTTGTTAGTGCAGCTGATAGCCCCCTCCTTTTTAATTTTTGATAAATAAAATCGTAAACGGGATGAAATGCATAAGAAAAGATTAATCCCCCCAATATACCGGGTATTATAGGATAGACAAGATATATACCCAATAATAATATAGAAATGGTGATTACTAATTTAGTTGCAGTGATTCTATCCATACTTAATTTTAATTTTTCTCTTTTTTAAAACTTTAGTAAGGATATCAAGAGCTTTTTTTGGATTTTTTATCTTTAATCATTTTAAGCCGGAATTTATTTTCTCTTTCAAGCTCCTCTAATCTAAAATCAATAAACTTCTTCTGTGATTCCAATCTGGGAATAATCTTTGACTCTAAAGCATTTACTCTTCTCTTTGTAACTTCGATTTCATTTAATACTTTTTTAAGTGTTGATTCTGCCTCAACTGCTTTTGCGACATATTCTAATACTTTTTCATATTCTTCCACTGTTTCATCAATCTTTGAAGATGTTGATAGAATACTATACCCCCTCTCATTAATGCCTTTTTTAAAAGACAAATCGGATATCTTAGGGACTTGAACCCCCAGAATATTCTTGCTATCCAAATAGAATTCAGGGGTGCCTTTTTTGATTAATGCGCAAGAGGCGACGGCAATTTCCCCTTCAAAAGCTATGGTCATCCCAAGATATTTCTTTGCAATTTCATAACTTTCTTCGAGAGTTTCTTGAGCTTCTTTGGCGTCCTTAACCATGCCGAAAAGACTCATTACTAGGCCATCTCTTTTCTTCTTGAGAATATTATACCCTGTTTTAGACAGTTTGATTTTTCTCTGAAGTTTTATCAGCTCAGACCTAGTCGGCTTTATCTGAGGCATTCTTAAATCTCCTCATATATTTTTCGATTAATTCATCACTTACTCTTAATAGTTTGTCTTCAGGAAGTTTTGAAAGAATCTCCCACCCTATATCTAGTGTATTTTTTATTTCTCTGTTTTCATTTGATTGTTGAGATACAAATCTTTTTTCAAAATCATCCGCAAAGTCTAAAAATAATTTGTCAGATTTTGAAAGTGATTCTTTACCAACAATTGAAACAATCCCTCTAAGGTCTTTCCCTTCGGCGTATGCGGCATATAGTTGATCTGAAACAGATTTATGATCTTCTCGGGTCCTATCTTTTCCTATTCCCTTGCTCATTAATCTAGATAAAGAAGGTAGAACATCAATCGGAGGATATACCCCTTTCCTTTGGAGATCTCTAGAAACAATAATTTGTCCTTCTGTGATATACCCGGATAAATCAGGTATAGGATGAGTAATATCGTCACCTGGCATTGTGAGGATAGGTACTTGTGTAACAGAACCGTTTTTACCTTCTATTCTTCCAGCTCTCTCATAAATTGAAGCAAGGTCTGTATACATGTACCCCGGGTAACCCCTCCTCCCAGGAACTTCTTCTCTAGCCGATCCTATTTCTCTTAAGGCCTCGCAGTAATTTGTCATATCAGTCATTATGACTAGCATATGCATATCGTAGTTAAATGCAAAAAATTCAGCAGTAGTCAAAGCTATTCGTGGTACGATTAGTCTTTCAATTGAAGGATCTGAAGCAAGATTTAAAAAAACGATTCCTCTTTCTAACGCTCCTGTTTTTTCAAAATCACTTATAAAATATTTTGCTTCTTCTTCAGTTATACCCATTGCGACAAAGATGACTGCAAAACTTTCAGTACAATCCAAGACAGTTGCTTGCCTTGCTATCTGCAAAGCTAGTTGATTATGTGGTAATCCAGATCCTGAAAATATAGGAAGTTTTTGCCCCCTGATTAATGAATTCATTCCATCAATAGCAGACACACCGGTCTGAATGAATTCATGAGGAGGTGCTCTTTTGTAAGGATTTATTGGAAGCCCATTGATATCCAATCTGGCTTCAGGTATAACTTTTGGCCCACCATCAAGTGGGTCTCCCGAACCAGAAAATACCCTTCCAAGCATATCATGTGAAACTGGAACTTTTAATACATCGCCTGAAAACTTAACATAAGCATTTTTGTCAATGTTTCTAGTTCCTTCAAAAACTTGGACAACAACTCTATTCCCCGATGTATCCAATACTTGGCCTCTTTTATTACTTCCATCGGAAAGGGTGATATTGACATATTCACCATATCCTATATTTTCAGTATTCTCTAGAAAAATAAGAGGCCCAGTTACAGAAGTAATAGTTTTGTACTCTTTCATCTGATCATTCCTCCCCTAGAAGTACCTTGAATTCTTTAGACATTGTTTCATTGATTGAGCCTATTTTACTCTCAAACTCTTTCCTGTATCTTACTTTGGATATTTCTGCTCTGGACTCGAGTTTTATTATCTTATCAATTTCAACACCGTTTTCAATTGCGTTATTTCCTAATCTGGAAAATCTAATAATTGCATTTAAGAGTGAAAATTGTCTCTTTAATGAGTGAAATTCATCGACTTCATGGTAAGAATCCTGTTGTAAAAATATCTCCCTTAGCATTCGGGCGATTTCTAATAAAAATTGTTGATCTGGAGGCAGTGCGTCTGCACCTACAAGCTGTACAATTTCTTGCAACTCCGCTTCCTTCTGCAATATTTCCATTGCTTCGGCTCTTGTTCTATCCCAATCAACAGATATTTTACTTTCGAACCATTCTTTTAGAGAATCATAGTAAAGTGAATAAGATTCAAGCCAATTAATTGAAGGGAAATGCCTTTTTTGCGAAAGGTTTGAATCTAATGCCCAGAAAGTTTTTGTTATTCTGAGGGTATTTTGGACTACCGGCTCTGAGAAATCTCCTCCAGGTGGCGAAACAGCACCTATAACGGTTACTGAACCTATTTTGCCCCCTAGAGTAAGTACAATTCCGGCCCTCTCATAAAAACTTGATAGCCTAGAAGAAAGATATGCAGGATACCCTTCTTCACCGGGCATTTCCTCTAATCTTGAAGATATTTCCCTCATAGCTTCTGCCCATCTTGATGTGGAATCTGCCATGAGCGCAACGTCATACCCCATGTCTCTATAATATTCAGCGATTGTAATTCCAGTATAAATTGAAGCTTCTCTTGCGGCCACGGGCATGTTTGAAGTATTTGCTATAAGTACAGTTCTATTCATCAAGGGGCCGCCTGTTACAGGATCTACCAATTTAGGAAATTCTGTGAGAACATCAATCATCTCATTTCCTCTTTCGCCACACCCGATATAAACAACAACTTTGGTATCGCTCCATTTTGCAAGCTGTTGTTGTGTTACAGTTTTACCGCTACCAAAAGGCCCAGGGATTGCAGCGGTACCGCCTTTGGCTAAAGGAAATAAAACATCAATAATTCTCTTACCTGTGACTAAAGGGACATTTGGGATCATTTTATCTTTGAAAGGTCTTGGGACTTTGACAGGCCACCTTTGGTACATCTTAATTACTGCACCGTTATCTAATCTACACAGTATTTCCTCAACAGTGTATTCTCCTTTTTCTAAAATCTCTACAATTTCTCCAGATATGTTTGGCGGCGACATTATGAAATGTTTTGTGAATTCATTCTCGTTAACATAACCAATTATCTCTCCAAAATTTACTTTATCGCCTTTTTTCTTTGACGGGAAGAATTCCCACTTCTTCTCTCTGTCGATTCCGGGGGCTTCCGCACCCCTCTTAATGAATTCTCCCATTAAAAGTGAAAGTTTTGGTAATGGCCTTTGAACCCCGTCATATATTGAGCCTAATAATCCCGGCCCCAAATCAACTGATAATGGCATCCCAGTTGTAGTAACCTCATCACCTGGTTTAAGAAGAGATGTGTCCTCATATACCTGGATAATTGTTTTATCGTAATCAATTTCTATTACTTCTCCAAACAGCCCTTCTTTTCCAACTCGGACTAGCTCATTCATCTTAGCATCTATATTTGTTGCCGTTACTACAGGCCCAGATACTCTGTAAATTGTACCTTTATTTTCCAAATTAATTACCCCACAGGTCAACTCCAATTACGTGTTTTATTTTGTCTCTCAAGATATCGCTTAATTTTTCCCCTAATACAATTACTGTTGGCTTGACTGAAGTGTCGACCTTTAATTTAGTTTTACTTGAAAGATTTTTGTAGTATTCAGGTTGAATAATTATAATTCCTACTTCTTTATCCTTAAACATATCACTAAGGTGATCTTCAAATTCTTGATCGTTTTCTATTCTCTCACTTTTCTTAATTCCTAATAACTTAAATCCCATCACAAACTGCCCATCACCAATTACTCCAAACTCCATCAGATCACCAAGCTATCCTCAATTATTTTCTTCTCAAGATTTGAGGCTTTCCCCCTAGATATCTTCCGGATATTCTCAACTTCAATTTTTTTGGAGATAATATAGTGGAGAACGGGCATTATGGTAAAAGGGTCTCCTATAAATTGTTCTTTTGCACATTTCATTAGATATTTCTCTAGAGATTCTTCTAGGTAGAACAGTGTTTTTTCTTGCCAGTGTTTTTCTATAATAGTTCCATAAGGAGTTTTTTTCACTTTTTTTAAAAAATCATTCTCAGAGTATCTTAAGAGGTAGCCTAGATCACCAATGCCAAAAAATAATCCCCCTTCGATCATATTTTTTTGTTCTTCTTCGGGAGCAAATCCGTATCTTCTCATTCTCATTATATTTTTTATATTTGTGATATCAATCTCCGTACGAACAAACTCAATAAACAGAGATTTTTTTTCCTTCTTAAAAATATCAAGAGTCTTTTTGAAGTACATTTTGAAAAGTTCTGATTCTATATCGGCTATTTCTTTTGTTTCATCTAAAAAATTAAATTGCTCTAGCTTTTTTAATCTCTTGATGACATCCTCATAGCTATAGTTTTTTACAAGGGACAGTATAAAACTAAAAGGTATCTCCCCTATTGGAATCAAGGTTTTTTCTATTTCATAATCAGTTGCTTTGGAGTATTTACCCCTCAAAATAGAGATTATGTTGTGGATGTCCCATCTAGTTAATATTGCAAAAGCGTATGCCGAAGCTTTTTTTCCACTCATTTTTATTAGCTTTTGATAGGAATTTCCTAGATTTTTATTAAGTGAATGCTCTATTAACTCTACACCCCGGTAAGTTCTTGATAAAGAGTCAATTTCATCTTTGTAGTTTCCTTCGCCTAAAAATCTAGCTATTTGAGAAACTTCCATGCTCAAGAGTTTAATATATTCATCACTCTTGAATAATTTACTTTCCATGGCCCTTACTCTTGTGTTAAGATAACTATAATTAGTTTCTCCAAGCCAGTGTTCAGAGGATACTACATTTGAATCCATACTCAGCCTCACCAAATAAAATATCCCTTATCTCTTTGAGATTATTTTCAAAAACATAGTTTAGAAGAGCTTCAAAAGTAAAGTCTTCTTTTATTTTCCCTGTTGGATCTCCCGTTGAAATACCGCCTATCGTATTAATGTTGCCCTTATATTTTTCCCCAACTAATTTTCTCGCATATTTTTCATCGTTTTTATTTGAAAAGATGTATTCAAGTTCTGCTACCGATATTAATTTCTTAAGGATAATCTCTCGTTTTTTTGCTTCGATATTCTCTAGCTTAGTTTTAGTGATTGTAAATATCTCTTCGAGTACCTCTTGTTCCATTCTTAGTCTTTTTCTTTTAATTTCAAGATTGGTCCTAGAAGCCTCAGTTCTAGCTAGTAAAGATGTTTTTTCTTTAAGATAATCTTGTTTCTTTATCTTTAGTTTATCTACTGCATTTTCAACGTCGTGTAATTTACTCTTCTTTTTTTCTTCAAGCTGTTCGCTATATTCTTTTGCTATTTTTCTAGCATCCTCTATCACTGTATCTGCTACTGTACTTTTCCCCATTTTCGCCCTCCTTTAAAGGAGTTGAGGCAGCACAACAAAGAGAAGAACTAATGATACTGTAAGACCAAAAATAACGATTGTTTCCGGTATTACAGTGAGAACTAATCCCTTACTGAAAAGCTCCTCTTTTTCCGTCATTGCCCCAATTGCAGCAGATCCTATATGTTTCTCTGCCCATGCTGCAGCTAGTCCTGTTAATATGACTGAAGCAACAGAGCTCAATACTACCACCATTACTGCTAATTCTGCCATCATATCACCTCTTTAAGATTATATACCAAACGGTTTATACTTAATACCTCCCCCTTCATAGAATTTTGTGAAAAATTCAACATAATGCAATCTCAAAGCATGTAAGAAACAGGCTAAAATGCCCAATAAGATGTTTCCTATATGCCCCACTATTAAAACTGAATACCCCAATAATACGAAAACACCACCCTTTGGGAAAATTATATCCACAACAATGCTATTTATTACAATTGCTATGCCTACAGAAGATAATCCTATGGCCATTAGCCTCACATATGAAAGGATATTACTCATTATACCAAATATCTCTATTAATCCTATAAATCCTTCTCCGACCACCAATAAAACTATAGAAGCTAAGAGGAGGCCCACTCCCAAATATAGTAATATGCCTGGGAGATAGATACTGCTTGCTAGGAATATTATTGAGAATATGAGTACAATCCATCCGCCTTTTTTTAATATGGCTTCTTTTAAGTTGTGTGACCTGTAAACATTGATAAATCCAAATACGAGGCCTAATAGAACATGTATGACTCCAATTGAGATAGAAAGAATCATTATTGGCATGAAATCTACAATTCTATCTAGAATAGGCATACGCAAACCAAATATTTCTTCAATACCTAAAAGATTGAATATATTAAATCCAAAAAACTCACCATCGATAAAACCAAATGCTATCGTATAAATACTTGAGTATTCCAAAATACCAAGTATCATTTTCCAGCCTTCAGTTTTAAATTTTGTTTTCATGAATAATGAAGCAAAAAATATAACTAATCCATAACCAATATCTCCGAGCATTATCCCATAGAAAAGAGGAAATGTTATAAAAATTGCAAAAGTGGGATCAATTTCTCTAGTCTTAGGGTACTCGAATAACTCTAATAATAATTCGAACGGTTTGACCGGACTTGGATGTTTAAATTCAACTGGTACTGGCTCCTCATCACTGTATTTAATCTTATCAAGATTTACCCTATCGCCAAATTTTTTCTTTAAAATGCTTTCAAGTTCTTGGTATTTTTTTTCAGGTATCCACCCTTCAACTATGAAAGTATTCTTGGTAGTTGTGAATCTTAAAGGGGCCTCCATTTTTTCTATTTCACTTGATAAAAAGTCTTCATATTGCAAAAGATAAGCTGATTTTTCTTTTATCGTGGAGTCCATCTGATCTTTGAATATATTTCTTTGTTCTTCAAGTTCTGATTTTGAGGATACTAAATCATCAAGCGAGGCAACTAAGTTTTTTTGTATTCCTATACCACCTAAGTCACCAATCGACTTAATTTTTTCTATCTCTTTTAGTATAAGATTTATTTTAGATATTTTCTCACCATATGACTTGATAACATTTTCAGCCTCAAAGACTTCTTTTTCTAGTTCTCTTGAAACTTCTCTTTTGACATAGGTTGTTTTAATATTGTCAGGCCGGATATCAAACTTACTCAAAAAGGCCCTAATAGAAAGCAGGAGTTCAGAAAATTTTGAGACTTCGCCCAATGACTTTCCTATCTCAAATGTCTCATCTTGTTCTTTAAAATCTACAATATGGATTATTTTTAATAAATGAAGGATTTCAATAGTCTCCTTCATAGTATCTTTAGTTCCAACTAAAGTTATCTTAGTCATCCTTTCGTTGGAGCTCATCAATGTACCTCGTGAATTTATCAAGAATAAAATTAATAGCTTCATCTTTTTTTTCTAATGCTTCTTCTCGGACCTTCTCTATCTCTCTTACGCCTTCAGAAATTGCCCTTTGTTTTTCCATGAGTATTCTATCTGTTTCAGTTCTAAGTTGTTTCTCGATTTCTAAATCAAGGTCTCTTTTCTTTTTTTCAAGAAGTTTTTCAATTTCTACGTTCAATTCAACTAAACATTTTTTGTGATTTTCTTCAGCATCTGCTATGATTTTCTTTGCTGTTTCCTCTGCTTTTTTTATTTCTAAGAGTATCTCTGCTTTTTCCATGAAATCACTATTTTATAACTTACTTTAGTAGAGAAAAAATCCTTTATATATTTTTTGATATTTACTTGGATTCTTTATGCCAAAAATGATTATTTTTTGTAAATAGTGGATATAAAATAAAATAATAGCGGCAATAAGAATTATGCTAAACCTTCATCAATCAAAGATTTTTTAACACGCTCAATTGCTTTAATAACGTCTTCTTCAGATTTTGCGCCTGTACATACAACTTTGCCACTGCCAAAAAGTAGTAGAACTACCTTTGGTTCTTTTAATCTATAAATTAGCCCTGGAAATTGCTCAGGTTCATATTCACAATTTGGAAGTGTTAGGATAATATCGTCAAGGTTTAGCTTCATTTCGAGATCGCCAGATGCCACGATATTCTGAACAACAATATCTGGTTCTTTTTCCATCGGAGTGCCATAATCCCTCAAAATTTCAATTATTTTGAATATGGCTCTTCTAGATTCTTCTGGAGATTTAGCCCCTGTACAAACAAGTTTGCCACTGCCAAAAACTAAAGTGGCGGTCTTTGGTTCATCAAGCCTGACTACCATCCCCGGAAACTGTTCTGGCTCATATTCGATGTTATCTAAAGAACTTGCGGCTT
>DUKX01000131.1:0-271 GCA_013329085.1 Methanofastidiosum sp.
CAAATTAAACAACTATGGCAAAAGTATCGCTTATTAGCAAAATGTCGCCAGAAGATAAAGAAACATATCTTCGAGTTAAAGGACACAAACAACAGTTGAGCAATGCTGGATACCATCCGCTAGATGATAGTCCATTCCCTCAGTATTCTGGCTATACTGTATCAGATGCTAGAGCTCATATGACTAGAATCATAACCGGCTTAAGGGATAAGTATGAAACTCCTGAGCAACGTAATGCTAGATATGAGGCAGAAAACAGAGCAACTGACCG
>DUKX01000131.1:276-2998 GCA_013329085.1 Methanofastidiosum sp.
GTAGACCTCCAGTATTATCTGAGAACATCACAGTATGCCGAAACTCGCAAAAAGTACAAAAAGGAATTCGAAGACCTCAAAGCCCAGTTTGGTATTAAATCATATGATTTAAGAAGACAGACTGAATATAATGCAGAATATGACAATTAAGGCATACCCTATATAGCCTTTGATTTTTTCCTGTCAATCAATAGTTCTATATTAGCTTAACAAAATTAAACACGAATATTATGTTAAAAATTAAGATCGACCTTGATGAAGTCAATGGATCCCCGACTGGAAAGTTTGTGTATGTCGTAGTGATAGTCGACACAGAAGATTCAGAAGATACGAGAACTGAATTCTGGAGAGCCGATTCTGAAGAGGAACTTGCTGATTTAATAGAAGAAAATTTCAAAGAATACTTCAATGAGGATGCCGGTCAAGCAATATTTGACGATGCTTGGGGATCAACTATTCTTATTGGGTCTTTCCATGAGATAGATGAGTAGAAGGATTAATGACTCATTTTTTCCTGTCGATTAATAGTTCTATATTAGCTTAACAAAATTAAACAAATATGGGACGTACCGGTTTAACCAAAACAAAGTTTAATAGTAAAATACAATTGCTTGCTAATCAAGAGCATCGTAAATGCATGAACCGTGGTCTATTTAAGCCCATCCAATTATGCAGGAGAGATGCAAAAGCAAAGGTTGAAAAAGAACATTTCATTGTTGAGAATGCTTTTCTCGAAGGAGCAAGTGAATATGACTATCTTGTTAACAAAGCAGTTGAAGCCGGTAGGCATATCATTGTCTATGAAGGCCGCACGATCAGTATTATGTAACTAAAATCTCACAGCAAATGGAAACAATCAGTATCATTTTCTTTATTCTTGTCTTGTTAATGGCAGTAACTGTTTTATTTATGACAATATCTGCCACTAAGCTTGCACTGAGAGTCTTTATGTTCCTATTTTTTAAATTTGGATCATTGTTTCTCATTGCGTATTCGCTTTATGCTTTGTTTATCCTATTGAATATACAGCCATTTTTTCCTGTCAATCAATAGTTCTATATTAGCTACATCAAACAAAACTAGACTATGAAAATTGATATTGATGTACCTGACGGAGTTTCCGGAAATTGGAAAGTCGAAACCTTTGCAGTACAAGATCAGGAATTATCTCAAGTAATTTCAATGTTTAAAACTGGTCGTGGCGTACCTGGTGGAACATATAAAGCTCTTAAGCGCGGTCGCACTGTTGTTATGAGCAATACGCCTGATGAGATTTCAGATTTTATGAGTTTTGTATATCGAGCAAAAGGTAGTGTATTGGTTAATGGTCTTGGTCTTGGTGTGCTATTAAAAGCATTATTAAATAAACCAGAAGTTACTGACATAACTGTTATCGAATTGTCAGAAGACGTAATAAAACTGGTCGCACCAACTTACCAGACAGATAATCGAGTTACTATAATACACGGAGACGCATTTACATATAAGCCTCCAATTGATAAGAAATACGATGCTGTTTGGCATGACATTTGGGATTACATATGCGGAGATAATCTCGAGGAAATGAAAAAACTGCACCGTAAATATGGAAAACGGTCTAAGTACCAAGAAAGCTGGTGCAGGGACCGGTGCGAACTCGCGAATCGGCAAGGCCGTTATTATTAATGTATTAACCTTTAACCGAAGCCAGTTTAACGACTGGCTTTTTTGTGTTATAATTTTTTCCATTAAATAAATAGTTCTATATTTACTACACAATCAAAATTGTAGTAATTACACTAACCCTCAAGACAATGAAAGAATTAAAGAAAATGATTATCGATAATCTCTGTTCAGATTATTCAATAGAAGATGCAACTGATCAAGTAAACAGAGCTGAAATAATTATTAAGGGAGAAACAGTCAGAGTGAATTATCATACTGGCACAAGCGATTTATTTAAGGTAGTGGTGACCGAACACTTGGAATTGATTAAGTAAAAAACTTATACTAATGTCAGATATTGTAAAAACATTCAGTGATTTTGTAAACGAGAATTCTCAACAGAATCCAAAGTTATTATCTGTTTTAACCAAGATTGCTTCGGTAATAAAAAACTATGAAGATAACAGAGTTGATGGAGTTTCAGTAACTGACTCTAATCTGATTGAATGTTTTTCAAGTGAGTCAATAGTCGATGCTTTTGATTTATCAGTAAACGGTAATGATCTAGAAAAATTATATGCAAACTACTCTGCTTTTATAATTCTTAAATTCATAGATGATATTGATATTTCTAAAGATGAGCTTTCTCTTATTGCGAATTCAGGATCTATTTCTAATCGATTTCTTAATATTGATGGGTTTGATATTTATGGTATCGAGATAAAATGCAATGTTGAATATCATGATCTTGATTATCCAGCTTGGAAATATTCATCACCTGAACATGAAACTCTTTTTTATTCATTAGAGGAATTGGAGATAACCGAAGATTCTAGTATTTTAGAGTTTGGTGTAGCCATAATTGATTCAGTAAATGTGCTTTTTGATTTTATTGGAGTAGATAGTAATACTTTACAAACGTCATTATCTGCAGTTTACCCAGATGAAAATGAAGATGATGAATAATAATAGGTCTGAATTTTTTCCTTTCGTTTATTCTTAATATTTTTACTTCATAATCAATAATAAAAGCAATTATGGCAAAACGAGAAACTTGGTCAGAAGAGAAAAAACGGGT
>DUKX01000228.1 GCA_013329085.1 Methanofastidiosum sp.
CATAGCCGGTGATATTCTCGCTCGTCTCGGCATTCCGGTTATCGGCATTGTGGACGGGGACATCGACCGCCTTGCCCAGAGCCCGACTATCATGCCGGGGAGCATCATCATCAGGGTTCAGCCGGGCTATGATGATATCGTGGGAAGGCGTGTGCGGGACGAGGTATTCGAGGGGAAGGAGAGGGCCGATATTAATGCTCATGATCTAGCGGAGAGGGTGAAAGAATTGGCAGGCGAGCATCTCATTCGAGAGGAGCATCCGTGAGCGCCAAGGTGTTGATCCTTAAAATGGATAACCCGCAGCTATCTGCTGCATCTCCTGGCCTTTTTATCCATTTCCTCTAAATAATCAAATGCATAGCTTCTGACTTCCCTTTCGTCGCAATCCCCAGATCCTGCATATTTATCAATTAGGTATAGCAACTCCTCTCGGCAGTCATTCTCAGCCAGATTTTTGAGAGCCCGACGGCGAACTGACCTTTTATCGCGATCTGCAGAATTTGCATATTTCTCAACTAGTCTTAAGTAGTCGTCCCCAACGCTCATATCTACACCTTAATCCTCAATGCAATGCGCGCAGATAAATCTTCCTCCAAATGATACACAGTGATCGGTATTGCACAAGGTATTTTTCAATAGGAAAAGCTTTTATTCACTTATCTTATTGGGAGTAACCATGGAAGTTGTATTAACGATAATTGAACAAGACTTGAAAGTTGCTAAAAAAGCAGTTGAAGATGAAGATTTTAATCTCGTTAATATTATTGGAAATAGAATTATGACTGACCTCCAAACCTTTAATAAAAACGACATAATGCTTCTTGGGTGGTTTGTTAAAGAATTAGGTGGGGAATTGCTATCCCTCAAACAAAAGAAAAACGATAAATTGGATGATGCCAAAGAATATGCTAAGGCCTATTTAAATGATTTAGAATTTGAAGTTGCTAACGGGGTTGTTGAATCGAAAGTTTATTGGGAGAAATTCTTTGATATAGAAAATAAACTAAAAAAGAATTTTTTGTCTGACCAGGAGATAGGTATTTATGATGACCAAGTAGAATTTTCTAAACATTTTGCAATAAAGATGCTTGAATTATTCTACAATCATAAAAATATGTTATTAGTCGAAAATAATACTTTATCTATAACTACTGCTAATGAATTGAGTAGAAACTTTAATGAACACAATGGCATAGAAGCGTTAATTATCTATTTGGTTTTGCGGGCGTTCGATAATTATTATAGGTATTTGTATTATGAAAAATTCTTTATCAAAGATGAAGACGCAATTAGGTGCACCGAAATTAAATTAAACGAATATGTGGAAAATATATACAAATTGAGATATCTTTTAGAAAGTAGTGATATAAATAGCTTATATAACGAATCAAATACGATTATAGGGCGATTAGGCGCAGATTATAGGTTATATTTTCTTATATATTATGATTATTCAAGAATCTATGCACAAGAAGAAGTGAAAGAAGAAAGAATTGAACTTTCTCAAGAAACTAAACAAAAATTAGGCGATGCCATAATGCAATCATTGAAAAAAACATCATGAAATGAACCAAGATTTCTAAAGGAATACTAATGACTGATCCCTTAGAAAATGTCTTTCAAATAATTAAATCAAGTCTTCCAGATGCTTCAGATGAGCAAATAAGAGATGCATTCATATCAAATAGTGGAGAGATCGCCCTAAATATAATAAAAAACTTAGAAAATGAGCTACCTGATATAATAGAAGAACTAAATCTACCTACTGATGCAGATGTTCGACTTGATTATGCCAAAGCCACATATAGAGCCAAAAGATCACGAGAGAATATTCGAGCAGGGTTAATGGCAGAGGCGGAATCAACAAAAAGATTGGTATCTGAGTTACGAACATGGCAAAGATACCATGCTGAAAGAGGCAATGTTCAAAAAGCGGATGATTATGCAAAGAATATTGCAGAATTTGAAAACGCTTCATCAACTAAAGAACGAATATTGAGCTGCGCTGATAATGATGTGACATGCAATATTATTATTCGCGAGGAGAGATCTGAGGAACGGGGAATTAGATCTATAAGAAAACTGGAAGAGTTGATTTCCGATGTCACTCAAAAGTAAATTAATAAATTATATAACTCTACCTGACAGAGAGATTGAAGTAGATAAAAATGAGATAATGGATTTAAAAGATTTCCTTAAAGACTTTAATTATAGCAAATCAAATGACTATTATAGTTTTATTTATGAGAATATTGAGATTATAATATCGCGTAGGGGGACTATATTAATCTCATTGAATTCATCATCTGATTTAGCATATAATATCTTTTTGCTTTCTAAGTTAGCAAATAAAATTAATTCAGTTATATCTATAGATTATTTTTCAGAGAAGATTCATGTTCATAATATAACAAATTAGAGTTAATTATAAAATGATTCAATTAGGTTAGCATTAATAAAACGCGCTAAATGGATGTGTCTTAACGATGAATGATATATCTGTAATGGGGTTTCCCTTTAATACAGTTTTAATACTAAAAAGTAGTGCTTATTGGTATGAATCGCCATTACTCTCAGGTTTGCTTGGTGTAATCGTAGGATTTGCGTTAACTGGAATGAGAGACTATTTCAAAGGGAGAAAAGAGTTAAATCAATATGAGTATTTTTTACTTTCTAAGACTCAAGACATATTAGAAAATAGCAAAGCACAAAAAGAAAATATTGATAAGTTCGTCGATGAATTTTATTCTGATTTAAGATCTGCAAAATTAGGATCAAGTAAGATGGTATTCGATTCACTATTGAAAGCTAGAAAAGGAATAGATTATTCAGATGAAAAAGGAAAAATTGATGCAAGGTTGAAAAGTCTGAGAAAGAAAGGACCCATTTGCCGATTGAAATCGTTGCTCAAGTAGATCCGTATACTGCTTCATCTCCGAACCCATTTTTTTAAAATGGCCATTTAGGCTAATAGTCCTTGACAAAAAAATTGAAGCACCTCAACTCCGATCTCCCGTGATTGCCTGCAGCTCCTGGTAGAAGGTGG
>DUKX01000063.1 GCA_013329085.1 Methanofastidiosum sp.
GGATTAAATCCCGCCAAACACGGGGTAGTTCATTTTATTGATCCTTTAGAGAAATCACTAATGAACCAGACTAAAGATGCTGATAGCGAGTTAATTAGAGGAAATACGTTTTGGGACAAAGCAAGTGAAGGAGGGAAACAGGTCTGTATCATACTCCCTCATATAGGTTATCCTGTTTGGCCTGTTAACGGGATAATGATAGGTAGGTCATCGGTCGAAGACGATGTGCAGGTGTGGCCAGAAAATATATTAAATAACTCGGATATTAATAAGTTAAATACCATAAAAGGGTTTCCTGGACTCGGGGGTATCCCGCATGATGAATTCATCCAAAAGCATAAAGATTTGTTGGATGCCACATTGAAGATTGGTTTAACATATTACGAGAAGCAGGATTGGGATATCTTTTTCATTTACTCGTCAATACTAGATGTAGTGCCACATTTCTTCTGGAAGTATCATGATGCTGAAGATCCTGACTATATAATGGATAATCCATTTCGATCAGTTATCAAGGATCTGTACATCCTGCATGATAGATTCATTGGTCACTTTTTAAATCGAATAGATCGTGAAACGGTGTTAATAGTAATTAGTGATCATGGACACGGAAGACGACCAACAAGAGTGATCAACATTAATGAGATTCTTAGGCAGCAAGGGTTCTTGATCGAAGCGGAGAAAAGGACATCTTCAAATCTTTTTGAGGCCTTTAAGAGTCAGGCAGTAAATCTTGTAAGCAATTACAATCTTGAAAATATTGCTTCAAAACTGCTTCAAAGACTTCCTAGTGTAAAAAAATTGTGTGTATCATCTCCGAGTATTAATTGGGACTCGACACGTGCATATGTGACAGATTTATCTGGGATAAAAAGTTACCCTTATGGGGGTATTAATATAAATAGGGGTATAATAAAAGATGATTCAACCTACGAACAAATTCGCGAAGATATAATTGATCTCCTATCTGTCGAGGTATCTAAGTGTGTGGGATCGAGCGAGCCGGTCATCCTCTGGATAAAGAGGAGAGAGGAAATATATGACGGGCCATTAATTGACAAGTACCCTGATATCGTGTTTGAACTGAATGAGGAATACGGGATAGGCAATAAAATCAAATGCGATGTAATTGAAAGGAATGCTCTTCACGCTATCGTACCGGGATCTCATAAGAGATACAACGCGGTGTTGTATATGTACAATCTAAGTAACCCTATAGCGAGAACAAACGTCCTCTTAGAAGACATTGCTCCAACGATATTAAATATTATCGGGCTAGATTATAATGACAAAATTTTCGATGGTAACAATATAATCACCAAATAAAGAGTAGAGAGACTCAATTATGTATCTCAAAATAGATAATATTCATCGGATAATATTAATTTTAAGCTTAGCCCTATTGGCTGTTATCGAATATCTAATAATAATAACACCACGGAGTTTCGGTTATGAAATATCTCTATTCCAATCATATCCAGACTTCTTTTTAGCGCTCTTTATTATCATTTGTACATTAAATATGATCGCACTACTGTACATAGCTTTGATCCATAGTGATCCGAATTGTAATAGGGGGTCAGAGAATAAATGGCGTTATTCATTAATCCTCTTAATAATTACGAACATGCTATTTCTTCTGTTACCAATACTCAGAGGATATAGGTTATTCGGGAGATCCGATTCTTTATTGCACCTTGGAGACTGCAGTAGCATTTTAATGTCAAACTATATCGATCCAGGATGTCTTTACCCTGCAATGGCAATACAGACAACAATGGATTCAATAATAACAAATCTTGACGTGAATTTATGGTCCATGTTGATACCCGTAGTTTTCACATCGATTTATTTTATAGGAGTGTATCTAATTGGATGTCACATTTCAAAGTCCTACAAGGAAAAAATAGTGATACTATTATTTGGTTTTACGTTGTTATTAGGGGAAGAACACACATATTTCCGATGCACTAGTGTTACATTTTTGTTGATGCCTCTGTTAGTATATATATTCTTGAGAAGTTTGGAAGAAACAAGAACAAAAGGCTATCTATGGCTCTTTATCTTAATGATAGTTAACCTCACATTTTATCATCCAATTGACGCACTCCTATGTATTTTACTGCTATCCTGTATAGTTCTTGGTGATTTCTGTATATATGCATTTAATCGTCTTGCAGCCCCGCCCATAGTTCAACGTATTGAAAGTACTGAAAAAGTGCCCAGTGATTTGAAATTATTACCCTTCTTAATAAAACTGAAACTTATGGGTATTGTTTTACATGATTACGCAACAGAGAAAAGAAGAAATTTAAATATCGTCTTTTGCTCAATAGCAATAATATTAGCAGTGTTCTCGAGTTGGTTCCTTTCATTTTCGATGGTTCATGATGATATCAACGCAGCTTTTAAAGCACTGGTGGAGGTGGACACATCAGCATCTCAAGTTAATTATGCATTTAATCTAATGGAGATGTATGACGTATCGAATTATGACGTAGTATTAGAAGCTATCAAAATTTATGGGGGTCAAATCTCGTTTATTCTCTTAAGTATCATTTTCATCTCGATGGTTATGTTTAATTTTAAAGGCATTAGATCTTATCTAAACGATTATAGTTATTATTTTGTCATCATCTTTGCTGTATTTCTAGTCCTTACAATACTATTTCTAGGGCTTAATCTTATAGTCGGATGGCAAAGGATAATAAGATACGTCTTACTAGCGTCGCTCATAGTCAACGGAACTTGTCTCTATGCTGTCATTCAGATGTTTAAAGAAAATAAGTGTAAAATATGCATAACAATTTTATCACTCATAGTTATCACAATGTTATTATTAACCTATTTCTGTGGTTTCGTAACTGCAATCCCAACACCCCTAACAAAAAAAACAAATGTACAAGTTACAGATATGGATCTCCATGCCACAAGTTGGTTAAATAAGTATTCTAATGAATTTGTACCAATAACTTCGCTCAACTTCGAACCCTATCGATTATCTTTTGCATTGGTTGGTCGCTCGCATGCAAATGAAATTGGAAATCTTCGTGGTTGGTGGCATCCAGATTTTCGACCACCTGAACACTTTAACTATAACTATGTATCTTCCTTTGGAAATTCAATCTCCCATGACTACTATCTGGCTATTTCAACTCTAGCTAGGCAAGTATATCAACGGGTATATCCGGAGTACTCACATACATGGCCCTATAGTCCAAGTGATCATGCTCGATTGGAGGTAGATAACTCCGTAAAGACAATATATTCAAATGGTGAAATAGATCTATATTACGTGAGTCATCTCAAGAATGCCAGCGATATTCCCTAATTTAGAGGTCATCTGTCAACGGCGGCGTAACTTTGTGCACTTTCGGCGGTCTAAAAGTGTACACCTGCTAACCCTCACGGACGTACTTGAGGGGCGTAGCAATGTTCACTGTGGAGGAATTTCTAATG
>DUKX01000031.1 GCA_013329085.1 Methanofastidiosum sp.
TGGAAAAAATATACTTACAGGCGATTGGAATATGGGTATTATTTGTCTTTGTGGCGATATTTAACGGTTCAATAAGACAATTTTTAATTGCGCCAAAGGTAAGCGAGCTAACAGCGCACCAGATAAGTTGCTTTACTGGAATAACTATGTTCTTCATAGTGATGTTTTTATGGCTGAAATTTACAAGTGCTCCATACAATGGAAATAATTTGATATTGATTGGTGTAACATTTCTATTTGCGACAATCCTCTTTGAATTTGTCTTTGGCCATTACATAATGGGTAACAGCTGGGCAAAACTGTTACATGACTATAATTTCTTTGAAGGGAGACTTTGGGCGCTTGTGCTCTTTTGGACAACAGTAGGGCCATTTGTCGTTGCAAAGTATGTACTTGGTAAGATTTAGGGGAATTGAAAATGGAAAAAACTATGAGGCCTGAACCATTTGAAATCTTTGGTAAGATATTTTTCTTAAGCAACAGGCTTGAATATCTAGGGGACAACGATCTAAGAAAAGATGGCCTCACGACAAAACAGTGGCAGCTAATCGCAGTCACAGGAAAATATTTTGCCTACCCCCCTTCGGTGAGTGAGGTGGCAGAAGTTCTAAGCACAACACATCAAAATATAAAACAGATAGCCCTAAAGCTTCAAGAGAAGGGATTTATTTCAATTGAGAAGGATGAAAAGGATAGAAGAGTTTTGAGACTAAGATTAACTGAAAAAAATAGAAAATACTGGGAGTCAAAATCAAATGAGGATGTCGCATTCATAAATTCATTATTTAGCGCTTTGACAGAAAAAGAGATTCAAGAGCTATATGCACTTCTAAACAAGTTGGAAAAAAGCATTGGCATGAAATATAATGAAACTAAAAAGAACTTTAGATCCGTACTATGATACTACACTTCAAACTTATGTGCAGTTGGCATTACCCTTTGAACGCCCTTCTTTGCCCCAACATCAAGTTTATGCTTTTCTAGAAGCATATATTTTAGGTCACTTGCTGCCTGATGATTTTGGTCTATCTTTAAGGCCATATCATAGCACTGATTTGCCCATAGGTATTTTCCAAGCTTTTCAAGGGTCTCTCCCTTGTGCACCCATTCATCGGGTGTGAGAGGTTCCTTTTCAACAATCCTTGAAGAATAATCCTTTTCTATTTTACTCCTGCATACCTCCACCTCATCGAATCTTTCAAGCGACTCCAAAAGATTTGCCATACTGTCCCAGGCCAAGAAATTTGATGGATCAATCTTAGTTGCAAGAGAATAGAAGTCAAGAGCTTCTTCAATCTTCCCAAGCCTTTCAAGAAGAAGGGCCTTATTGTAAATAGCCGAATAGTCAAGTGGGTCAAGTTCCATTGATTTATCATAGCACCCAATTGCCTCTTCATACCTCCCAATAGACCTCAAAGCAATGGCCTTAAATTCCCAGGCAAAGGTATTATCCGGATCAATCTCAATCGCCCTGTTAAAGGAGTTGATCGCATCCTCAAAATTATCAGTGCCTGCGTAGAGAAACACATACCCCTTTAACCAGTGAAGAAATGGGTCATTCTTATTTGTCTTGAGCAGCTTGTTTATCTTACTTTGAGCCTTTTTGACCTTTAGATCATCAAGCAGATTAAAGATCTCTTCATAATTCTCCTTTATTTCCTGGGGTGTGGGGGTATTTTCCATCGTATCTCCGTTTCTAATCCTATTGATATAGTTATTATTATGTTCAACTATTTAAAATTTTTCTAGATTTTCTAATTTTAGAGAATTTAACTAAAGTGCAGGACAAGGACTATAATAATCATAATAGTCATGATGACAAGGCAAGAGAGGATAAAAGGATCGGTGAAGACCTTTTCAGAAGGCTTTCTAGGGACTAATCTCTGTTCTCTTGGGACAAGCCGTTCCCTCCTGTAAAATATATCTTTATCTTCCATACTATTCTCCTTTTGGAAGTTTAACTTGAGTTGTTTTGTCCTGTTTACTATTATTATTTTTATGTAGCATTTTAGCGCCTCGGACAATAAATCCGATCATAAGGACAAATGCCGCAATGTCATCGCCCCACCCTGCAACAGGGATAAAATCGGGAAGCAAGTCGAGAGGAGATGCAATATATATCCCAAGGATTGTTGCCATGGCCCAGTTAAAGATCCTCTCTCTAAATATATATAAAAGAATAAGGGCTATTACTAAAATTATCAGGATGGCAATAAGGACTGTATAGTACCATTCCATTGTATCAGATTATCCTAAGCTGTTATTATATTTTCTTAATAAAAAAGAAATATATTAATTTTCTTCTAGATCCTCTGGCTCTTCTTGATCATCTTCATCTTCGAAATCTATGAATCCGACATCTTCAATAGTCTCGTTTATAGTCTCAAGATTTTTGTTCATAGCCTTCATTTCCTTTAAGATCTCCGTCATAATCTTTAACAGCATATATTCAGATTCTTCCTTCATTTTGATTACCTCCAACCTATACTAATAGAAATTGGGCTATTTATAAGGTAATTTATCTATATAAAAATTTATCCAGAAAGTGGTTTAGAAGCTTCTGCCGCACTTCTTACAGTGCCAGTTAGGCTTTGGTCCAAAAACGAGTGTTTCGCCAAACTTTAGATTTCCTTTTTCATACTCCTGGTAATCCTTGGATGTTGGGTATCCGTAGAAAATCGGGATTACCTTTTTAGAGTTACAATAGATGCATACAGGATTTTCCTTTTCGCTCATTTATTCAAATCTCCGGCAAATTTGATGATAGCTTTACCTATATTTAGGGATATGTAAAAAAATAGGTAAAACATAGAAAATAATAAAAAAATAATTATGTTAGAGAAGGATTCAATCGTTTGGCTTCATCATAGCATGTCTTTGCTTCTGCAGTTCTGCCAAGTAGCTCCAGGGCAACTCCTTTGTTGTACCAAGCTTCCGCATCCTTTGGATCAATGGCGATAACTCTGTCAAAGCAAGTGATTGCATCTAGATATTGGCCTTGGCCTCCAAATATGAGCCCTTTGTTATACCAGGGAAGCGTATCATTTGGGTCAAGTGCAATCGCTTTATCGTAGCATACTAAAGCATCGCTATACTTTTCTAGCTGGTCGAGAGATACACCTTTGTAGACCCAAGCTTCTTTAAAATTTGGATTAACTGCCAATGCAGAGTCAAACATTGTTATGGCCTCATTGTACTTTCCCTGATTGAAAAGCGTCATCCCTGCACTGTAATATGCGTCCGCTGATTTTGTTCCGCCTAAACACCCGGGACTCACCAATACGCCAAACAGCACCAATATTACAAACAATCTTTTTATGTTTTGCATCGAAGTGTAATTGCATTCCAAATATATAAGGATATTTAAAATGCATAAAAATATATACATTCCCTTCTGATAGTATTACATGGATATTAAGATACTTGGTGGAAAGAATGAGATTGGCGGGAACAAGATCCTTTTAGAGCACAAGGGAACAAGGATCTTTCTAGACTTTGGAATGAGCTTTGGTGAGAGCGGGAAATATTTTTCTGAGTTTGTGCAACCTAGAAAGTGCGGATGTCTTTCGGATTTCTTTGAGTTTGGACTTCTCCCAGAGCAAAAAGGCCTGTACAGGGAGGACTACCTAAAGCATATGGGGCTTCCTCCCGAAAAAAGGGATGTCGATGCAGTGCTATTAAGCCATGCGCATGCTGATCACGCTCAATACATACATTTCTTGAGGAAGGATATCCCGATCTTCTGCACAAGGGAATCAAAGATAATCCTTGAAGCGCTTGAAAATACCGGAGCATCAGGATTTTCTGATCTTGTTACATACCTAGAGTCATTTGCATTTTATGAGAATAGAAATGGGGGCCTTAGCCGGGTGGATAGAAAAAAGGAAGAGTTTGTTTTTGATAGGGATTATGTGGAGATGAAGCCATATGAAAAATACAGGATAGGCTCCCTTGAAGTTGAGATGCTTCCAGTCGATCATTCCCTCCCTGGTGCATGCGGCTACATAATTTATTCTGATGAGGGGAATCTAGTCTATACAGGGGACATAAGATTCCATGGATATGTGGAAGAGCAAAGCAAGGAGTTTGTAGCAAGAGCAAAAGCTTCTAGCCCAAGGTGGATGATTTCTGAAGGGACGAGAATTGATAGCGACAGAATCGATAGCGAGGAAGGAGTTAAAAAGGATATATCTGCTGCAATCTCAGATGCCAAAGGCCTTGTGCTAATAGAGCACCCCATAAGGGATCTTTACCGTGCAAAGAGCATATATGACGCAACAAGGGAAAATGGGAGAGATTTTGTAGTTGGCCTAAAGCTTGCATACCTCATCAATCTAATGGGAGAGCTAAGCCCTTTTAGCATTAGTGATGTTAAGATTCTTGTTCCAAGAAAGAAATGGGGGCTTATATCAAAGGAGCCCTTTGACTGGCCTCAAGTTTGTCAGGACTATGACAAGTGGGAGAGGGAGTTCTTGGACAGGGATAACTCAATTACATTCAAAAATTTAAAGAAAAACGAGGATAGTTTTGTCCTTTCAATGAATCTGTGGGCTATGAATCAGCTGATCGATATCAGGCCAAAAAATGCACTGTGGATAAAGTCAAATTGTGAGCCATTTAACGATGACATGGAGCTTGATGAGCAGAGAAAACAGAACTGGCTAAAGCATTTCAATATAACTCAAGTTTCTGCCCACGCTTCAGGACACGCTTCGGGTCCAGAGATAAGGGACATGATAAAGAGGATAAATCCAGAAAATCTAATCCCCGTCCACACAGAGCATCCAAAGCTATTCAAGAAAAACTGAGCTTTAAGAAGTTGATGAGGGCGGGATTGGCAAGACTTTGGATCCGTTCATGGGGTAGTTTGGATAGCACTTAAATATTTTCTATCATTATAATTAAATCATCCTTTGGGATATTATTCCAGATTGATATTTTTGTTAGTATGTCATTTAGTGTTCCTTTTGCTAGTTCACTATGATTAGGAACTGTTATTGAATGTGTCCCTTTTTCACTTGTTTTCTTTAATCTTATATGGCTACCTTTTTGACGAGTAACTTCATACCCAAGATTATTTAATAACTTTACCAGAGTCTTTGAGCTAACAACCGGCAGTTTTAGCACCAGCTGTCACCTCTAATTCAGAAATTGATAGTACTCTGACCTCTTCACCTTTCTCAATTTCCTCTTCAAAGTGTAATTCACAGGCTTCCTTAAGATTTTTCACTAGTTCATCTAGGGTTTTGCCTTGTGTGAATATATCCTCACCTATACCTCTTGCACACCAATAATTTTCATCTTGGTATATCTCAAATTTTGCGAGTATCATACTATCTAATATTTAATTTACTCATGACAATTTAAATCTTTTCAAATAGTTAAATAAGAAATATTAGAATAAATTGTATGGGTAGTATTTATAATGAAATTTAAGCCGAGTGCGGCATAATCTAACGAAAGGAGAATTAAATAACTATTCTATTATGAAAACATCTTCTATCCTATCTTTGTGAAGTGCTTTTGTGATTTTATAGGCAAGTTCTAAGGAGGGGTTGTACTTGCCCTGCTCTAAAGAGTTTATTGTTTGCCTTGTGACCTCTACCATTGCCGCAAGCTCTTCTTGAGTTATCTTCTGCTCCTTTCTGTATTCTCTTATTCTTGTTTTCATTTGTTCTCCAATAACATTTCTAATACTTTCTCTCTAGGATTTTATAAGCGATTACATGGAAGACCAGTACCGCGCATACGGCGTAGCTTATGAATAGAGAATATCTCATAGTGATCGGCTGTATACCGTCAAGGATTATTATTGTGAATGCAACGAAGATAAAGACCATAAAAGTTAGAGTTCCTGCCTTATACCTTAGCATCTCTATCCTTTCATCAATTATCTTCTCCCGCTTTGTGAAGTACATTATTGATGTTACAAGGATCATAACAAATCCTATGTAGATTAGGTAATTCCCGACAGTGGAATACCCAAATAACTCGTTTGTTCCTATGTTGTAGTGATTTAATAGTAGCCCCGTCACCATCAAAAAGGCGATGAAAACAACTCTAAGCATCATGCCTTTTTTTGTCACAACTTTTTTACTTGTCATTTTTAATGCCTCCATAATGTAAAAAATATATTACATTTTGTTTATAAAGGTTTCGATTTTGTCAAAAATATATTACATCTTGGCTAGAAAAGATAAGGCCCAGATATAAACCGGGGAGTTTATGAGATGATAGTAGTCTGGGCCTTGTATCAGAATTGGACGGGCCACTTTAATGATTAATCAGAGCAGATTTGTATTTCTTTCATTATCTCCTCAATGGCACTTTCAATTCTTCCCAGAATCTATCGATATAAAAATTAGAAAAGAAATATATAAATATTCAATATTTGGAATGGATGTATAAAGATTATATTTAATTAAAGCAATTATTAAAAATGGATACATTTAAATATCTAAAAATTCAATATATAATGGTGATATTATGGCAGAATTAATAAGGAGGATATTAGTTCCTGTAGATGGGTCTAGAGCTTCAGAAAAAGCTGTAGAGTATGCTGCATGGGTGGCAGGCAAGACTGGGGCATGTGTAATGTTGCTCCACGTAGTAGACGCAGATAAATTAAAACTGACATATGAGGCTATGGATAGGTTCTTACCAGAATGGCAAGATAAAATTAAAGGAACAGATGACATAAAGAGATACTCTCCATTCTTTGATGAGCAGCTTAAATGCATGATGGACGACCCCTTGTACAAAAGGGGAGACAATGTTCTAAAAGAGATGGCAAAGTATGCAGAAAAACAAGGGGTTAAGGTCAAGACAATCATGAAGCTAGGAAAGGTCGTTGATACTATAATCCAAACAGCTGACGATAAAATGTTGCAATCATATAATAATTGGTAAAACAGGATTAACTGGAATAAAGAGATTGGCAATGGGGCATGTTGCAGAAGATGTAGCAAGATATGCCAACTGTAGGGTCACTGTTGTTCCTTAAATAAAAAATATTTTCTTTTTTTATTGGCATTATTTTTCTCATATTCAAATAAGTAAATCTAAATAACTTCCCTCTTCTTTAATTCAAAGAAGCACTCTTTGCAGATCTTAACATCATACATCGCATCATGCTTTTCCTGAAATTGTTCATTAAAAAGAGTATAATAGAGCTCAAATAGACTTGGCCACTTGAACTCATATTGGCCTCCGGGTATCCGGCAATACTCAGTTGTACCTTGCATCGTGCAGAATCTATTGAGGTATGCCAATCTGTTATTGATCCTTTTTCTCACAAACTCCGCCCCCACTACATTGAAGTCAAAATCAAGATTATGGGCGATTAAGTGTGTTGAATTATTAATAGCTTCTGAGAATCTCCTCAATACAAAATCTAGATCCTTCCCCATAGATATCGCCTTCTCATTGGATATACCGTGGATGTTCTGCACATCAAATGGGATGACAAACCCTTCCGGTTTTATTATATGNNTGGACCAATCTCGGCCAGTTGGTGGTATCTGTATATGGGGCGTATCTGTTTCTTGGAAGGCCCGTAGTTTCTGTGTCAATGAAAAGATAGTAGATATTTGAGTCAAAAAAGAGCTTGCCGCATGTAGCACAGTATAGCCTTCCATAATTATTATTTGCCCCGCAATGCATACAGATTTTTTCTATTTGATTCATCGTACTTCAATAGAATATTGTAATCTCTCGTATTTAAAGATATAGAAAAAGAGATTGTAATTGGCCTTATTTTTTACCCCTTCTTTTCTCTTGGAGTTTCCAAACCGGTTACCAAAAATAATTAGCCTTAATTTTAGGGCCAAGTTGAAATAAAAAAATAATACGGTAGAATCCCCAAAGGTAAAAATTAATGTAGATGCCTTTGATGGAATATCTTCCACACTTCAAACCACAGTATGCTAAGAAATCCTGCGCCCATGCATAAGAGGATATCTGTAAAGCTAAGCGGTGAGAACTTGAAGAGGTCCCGCCCAAAGGGAAGGTAGAGTATTACGCCCAAGGAGAAAAGTGCGCCTCCTGCGACATACCAGAGTGTCCTATTGGGAAGCTCTAAGCTTCTGAAAATAGTTCTAGACCAAGACCTGTTCATAAATATTAGCCCGAGATTTGCAAATATGAGGGTGGTATAAGTTAAGGCCCTGGAATGCGTCTCACTATCTCCGCCGTAGTATGACATCAAAAACACTGCGAGGACTACCACCAAAACACTGAATCCTTGGAAGAAGCTTATAGTTGCTGTTTTCCTGCTGAAGAGGGAATCTTCAGAGGTCCTTGGGGGCCTTTCCATGATATCTGCCTCTTCCTTCTCAGCTTCAAAGACAAGGGAGCATGCAGGGTCAATTACAAGTTCCAAAAAGACTATATGCATCGGTAGCAATACTAATGGGGTCTTGAGTATAACAGGGATTAGTGACATCCCGGCAATTGGTACATGGACAGCAAGGATATAGGCCATCGCCTTCTTTAGATTGTCATATATCCTTCTTCCTACCCTTACCACTTGGACTATCGATAAGAAATCATCATCTAGAAGGACGATGTCAGAGGATTCCCTTGCAACATCAGTACCCCTTCCCCCCATGGCAATCCCGATGCTTGCAGCCTTGAGCGCAGGGGCATCGTTTACCCCATCCCCCGTCATTGCGACTACCTCGTCATTTGATTTAAGCGCATTCACAATCCTAAGTTTTTGTTCAGGGACGACCCTAGAGAAAATGTTCACTGTTTTTATCCGCTCTTTTAGCTCTTCATCTGTCATCTTGTCAAGCTCTTCCCCAGTTATCCTTTCATCTGGATTTTTTAGGCCGATCTGCCTTGCAATATTCTGTGCGGTGTTCGGGTAGTCGCCTGTGATCATTATGACCCTGATACCGGCGCCATATGCTTCTTTTACAGCGCTTGGCACTGAATCCCTTACAGGGTCCATTAGCCCAATTAATCCTATGAATTTGAAATCAAAATCATGCTGGTCTTCTGGTAAGTTGCTTCCACTAAAAGTTGATTTTGCAACACCCAAAACCCTAAGACCTTCATTTGCTATCCTTGAAACTTGGTCCAGTACCTTCTGCCTTTCACCTTTTTCAAGATGGCATAGATCAGCTATCGCCTCTGGCGCACCTTTGCTAGCCACTAGGTAATCCCCGTTTTTATCCGGCTTAAAGACGTGAGTCATTGCAAGTAGCTTTTCAGATAAGGGGTACTGCTGGAGCAGGGGCCAATTGTTATGAATATTTTTGCTTTCCGTGAGGTACTTTTCGCCAACATCCTTAAACGCCCTCTCCATCGGGTCAAAAGGTTCCTTCTGGCTGGAAAGAATGCTGTATTCAATTACCTCGTGAAAATCATCGGGTATTTTTTCATTTTTTTTGCTATCTATTGTATACACTTTATCCTTAGTGAAAAGTCTGGTCACAGTCATTTTGTTTAAGGTCAGTGTCCCAGTCTTATCGACGCAGAGAACTGTGGCAGAGCCCAGAGTTTCAACAGCAGGGATCTGCCTTGTAAGGACCCTGTTCTGGGATATCCTCCAGGCGCCAAGGGCTAAAAATACAGTCAGCACAACAGGGAACTCTTCAGGCAAAATGGACATTGCAAATGTTAGCCCTGCTAGAAATCCTCCGAGTAAGTCCCCTCTTGTGAGGGTGTAAATAGAGATAATTGCTATGCATAAAAATAATCCAACAATTGAGAAGTTTTTTACAAGATTTCTAGTCTCTCTCTGTAGCTGTGTCTGCTCAGAGTCTACAGTCTGGAGGGCCTTTCCAATCTTTCCTATTTCTGTCTTCATCCCGGTGGCTAAAACCTCTGCTAATCCCTGGCCGTTTACAACTAGACTCCCTGAGAAGACAAATGGGAGGTCGTCACCTCCGGGTTTTCCCATCTCAAAATCGGATTCAGAATAAGTCTTTCTCACAGAGACAGACTCTCCAGTTAAGAGCGATTCGTCGCATGAGAAGTTTGTAGATGATCTGAGAACTGCATCGGCAGGGACCCTATCCCCTTCGGACAGAATTAATATATCCCCTCTCGCAACTTCCCTCCCTGCGATACGCTTCTGCTCTCCACCTCTAATTACAAAGGCCCTTGGGCTTGATAGATCACGCAGGGCTTCTAATGCCCTCTCTGTTTTCTTCTCTTGATAGAAAGTAATACCTATGATAACAAATACTGAGAGTAAAAGCATTAACGCCTCCTGGATATCCCCAAAAATAAGATAGATAACACCACAGGCAACTAAAAGTAAAAACATCGGCTCTTTGAGAACTTCAAAGGCGATATCAAAAGTGCTTTTCTTCTTTTTAGATGGGAGCTCGTTATAGCCTTCTTCATTTAGTCTCCTCTCCGCTTCCTCTTCTGAGAGGCCTTTTACTTTCGAGATGTCCCATTCTTTCATAGAGATAATAAGGGCTGATTTCTTAATAACTTTAACTAAAAAAGGCACTGGCATTATTTTTTAATAGGATTAGTTTCTATTAAACGAATGGCCCTATCTTTTAATAGAAGCTGGGAATCTTAAAGGATCCTTTAATGAAAATAAAACACGGTATTTTTTTAATAGGATTTGGATATGCCAAGCTTAAGATTATTTTTGACTAATTAGCTTATATTTAGGGCCAATGACATTACCTCTACCTCTTCTCTTCAATTGGAGTGGCCTTAATTTTAAGGTCAAATATTGCGATTTTCCCTATTTTCATAAATATTGTTATATATACTTTAGGCAAATATGTGAATACTACACATTGTTAATATATAGGAATAATTATTAACGGATTGAAAAATCATGAATAAAGAAACCCCTAAACCAGAGGAGGAAATACTAAAAAGTAATAATTATTCTCTATATGATTTATTATCTGTTGGGATATATATACTCCAAAATGAAAAATTTATTTACGTAAACGAGGCCCTTTCTAATCTTTCTGGCTATTCAAGGGAAGAGCTTCTAAATCTAAATCTTCATGATCTTATACCTAATGAGGATATACTTAAGCTTGAAAAAGTAATTAAATTAGCCCTAAAAGGAGTGACACCTGAGCTTCCACTTTTTTATACATCCAAAGTTAAGATGAAGGATGGATCTTTTAGATTCTTTGAAGCATCACCGACATTAATACAGTATCACGGGGAGCCCGCTTTTTTAGCAACGATTATTGATGTAACTGATAGAAAAAAAATAGAAGATAGGCTAAAAGAGCGTGAAGAAACATTGAAAGGGATCCTATCTGCCGCACCAATTGGGATTAGCCTCATGCAGGAAAGAATATTCAAATGGTCAAACAAAGCCATGGAAGAGATAACTGGATACCCTCTAGGAGAGATGATTGGAAAACCTTCAAGATTTCTCTTTGGTTCTGATGAAGAGGATGATAGAGTTGGAACAATTCTTTACAGTAATCTAGGAGAGAAGGATGTCATTGAATTTGAAACAAGGATAAAAACTAAGAAAGGAGATATTATTGACGCACATGTAATCATAAATCCTCTAGATCACACTAATTCATCAAAAGGATACATTTCAATATTAAGTGACATAACAGAAAGAAAAAAGGCTCAAGAAAAACTCAATCAATTGGTAGAAGAACAAAAGATACTACTGGACAACATAGAAGCTCAAGTATGGTATCTAACTAACATTGCAAAATACGGTGCTGTTAATCAGGCACGTGCTGATTTTTTTGGGGTTAAAAAAGAAGAGCTTGAATATAGAAACATGTGGGAAATCTCTTCAAGGGACGAAGTAAAAGTCTGTATTGAAGGAAATAGAAGAGCATTCGAAGATAAAATTCAAGTTAAAACTGAAGAGTGGGTGGCAAACTCCAAAGGAATAAAACGTTTATTATCTATAACAAAAACTCCTAAAATGGACAGCAATGGAAATATAGAGTTTGTCGTCTGTTCTGCGATTGACATTACCGAACAGAGAGAAGCTGAAAAAATAATTTATCACCTAACTTATTATGATGAATTAACAAATCTATACAATAGAAGATTTTTCAATAAAGAATTAGAAAGATTGACAAATCAAAAACAGATACCATTAAGTATCCTCATGATAGATGTTAACGGTTTGAAAGTAGTCAATGATACTTACGGACATTTAGAAGGAGACAAATTGCTTAAATTGATTGCCGAAATTATTAAAAAATCTTGTAAAAAAACAGATGTCATTTCACGTTGGGGCGGAGATGAATTTATTATCTTAATGCCCAATGCTCTGAAAAAAGACACCGATAAGATCATAAAAAGAATAAAAGAGAGGTGTGATCAAGCGAAATTTAGAAAGGAGTTACCGATGTCAGTTGCTATTGGTGCTGCCACAAAAACAGACATCGATCAAGATATCAATAACATCATTACGGAAGCAGAGAGCCGTATGTATTCTCACAAATTAACAATTAAAAACAGTTCTCACTATGCTATTATCAATTCCTTAATGGCATCATTAAAGACTAAGGGGTTTGAAGAGAAGCATGTAATCAATATGCGAGAGATAGGAGCTAGATTTGGAGAAAAATTAGGATTTTCACTATATGAGCTAAATAAATTAGATACATTGATTACTTTGCATGATATAGGTAAAATAAGAATACCAAATGAAATACTAACAAAGCCCGATTTATTAACAGATGAAGAATATAAACTAATTCAAGAGCACCCCACGATAGGGTATCGTCTATTGAAATCTATAGACTATCTAAAAGATTTGGCGCAAGATGTTTTATGTCACCATGAAAAGTGGGATGGAACAGGGTACCCCCAAGGGCTAAAAGGTGAAGATATACCTTATCTATCAAGATTCATTGCAATCATTGATTCCTATGAAGTAATGAGTAGCGGGCGACCTTACAAAAAAGCAATGTCAAAAGAAGACATAATAAAAGAATTCAAAGAAAAATCGGGGAAACAATTTGATCCCGAATTAGCTGAAAAATTCATTGAGCTATTGGAAACTATGTAAGAGTAAAGGAGAGATTCAAATCAAAAAAATAATGTTTGTCCTTGGAACAAGGCCCGAAGTAATTAAAATTGCACCAATTATAAAAGCTTTAGAAAAATGCGATAAATTTTTATTTGTGATATGTGCAATGGCCCAACATAGGGAAATGATGGATACAGCACTTGAAGTATTTAATATCAAACCGGATTATGATGCAGATTTGATGAAGAGTGGCCAAACTCTTACAGATATAACCGTACGAGTCCTTTCTAAAATGGAGTCTATTCTTTTAAAAGAAAAACCTGACCTTGTTCTTGTACAGGGGGATACCTCTACTGGTATGGCAGCAGCCCTCGCTGCATTTTATCAAAAGATCCAAGTAGCGCACATTGAAGCGGGATTAAGAAGCGGGAACATATATTCGCCATATCCTGAAGAAATGAATCGAAAAATAATATCAAATTTATCAACTTTTCATTTTGCACCAACAAAAAGCAATGCAGATAATCTATTGGCAAGCGGCGTGAAAAGGGAGAATATAATCATAACTGGAAATACTGTAATTGATGCACTTCACATGGTAATTACAAATGACTATATTTTTCCTGATGAAGTTTTGAATAAGATTGACTATACCAAAAAAATAATTCTATTGACCGCTCACCGTAGAGAATATTGGGGGGAGTCTATGAAAGGGGCGTTCAAAGCAATAAGGGACATCATCATTGAAAATCCCGACACAGAATTGATTTTTCCAGTTCATTTAAATCCTAACGTTGGGGACGCTGCAAAAGAAATATTTTCTCAAGTGGAGCGGGTCCATTTAATTAGCCCCCTTGATTACAGATCATTTGCCAATTTAATGAATAAAGTATACCTCATCCTAACTGATTCCGGAGGGATTCAGGAAGAAGCCCCTTCTTTAGGCAAACCTGTAATAGTAATTAGAAATGAGACCGAAAGAAATGAAGCAGTAGAAGCTGGAACTGTCAAACTGGCCGGAGTAGACTATAAGAATGTCTATGCAATCACAAAAGAGCTTCTAACTAATGTCAACAGTTACTCAGACATGGCAAAGTCGGTAAATCCTTATGGGGATGGAAAATCTTCTCAAAGAATTGTGGATTTTTTATCCTCACATTTCATTTAATGTTTCATAATTGGAGTGATTGGAAGTGGATTGGGTATTTTTATGGTATGAGGTGAGTCTTTTACTGGCGTGGGCCGTAGTTATCATTTTCTTATTTAGCGGCATAGATGATTTAATCTATGATATCGGTTTATACTGTTGGAGAATATATAAACATTTCAAATACGGCAAATTCCCTCGTTTAACATTAGAAAAACTACTTTCAAAACCACAAAAAAGAATTGCAGTTTTTGTACCGGCCTGGAACGAAGGCGATGTTGTCGGGGCAATGCTTAAAACTTTAATAATTAACATCGAATACAATAATTATATTATTTTTGTTGGGACATACCCAAACGATTCAAAAACTATAAACACTGTTAACTTTATATCCCAAAAATATAGTCAGGTTATTAACGTTATAAATCCCGTTCCAGGACCAACAACTAAAGGCGATTGTTTAAATTCCATATACAATGCAGTATGTGAGTATGAAAAAAATAATAATATTCTTTTTGACATCATATTGATGCACGATGCAGAGGATGTTGTCCATCCTTATTCATTTTTAGTTTACAACTATCTTTTCCCGAAGTTCGATGCTATTCAACTTCCCATCTTACCTTTGCCAGTTGCCCACCGCAAAGTAATCCATTGGACGTATGCAGATGAATTTGCAGAGATTCAAATGAAGGACATGATTGTCAGAGAAAGAATACGTGGTTTAGTTCCTTTTGCAGGTGTCGGTATGGGATTTAACAGAGAAAAATTTTTTCTCATAAAACAAGAAAAAAAATTTAATGAGTCTGCTTTAACTGAGGACTACAACTTTGCAAAGAAGTTTAATGACCTGCATCTTAAAACAATATTTGTAAATGTCATCCTTGCCGATAAAAAATCCTCTATCTTTACCCCATTGGCATATAACCATGGATTTATTTCTAACTGGGCATATTTTCCTGAATCTTTTAAGAGGGCAGTAAAACAAAAAACTAGGTGGATTTTTGGTATTTCTCTACAGGAGTGGGAGTTTACTGGATGGAAAGGCAATATCTTTGTTAAACTTAGTTTAATCAAGGATAGAAAAGTTTTTTTATCTACAATTGCGGCCTTGCTAGCTTATATTGTATTGATATATACTATTGTGGCAGAACTTGGGAGCAGAGATATTGTAGAAACTAAGTTAATGCCTATAATTTACGAGGGTACACTGCTTTATTATTTAGTCCTTATTGTCACAGGAATCATGGTAATTCGAATACTTGAAAGATTTATCCTTGTCACTAAGGTATATGGTGTGGCGGCAGGTTTTTTGTCAATACCCCGAATTATTGTAGGTAATATTCTTAACGGGACAGCTGCTTTTCGTGCTCTTTATCAATATTTTTTAATTCGTTATCATAGGCAACCTGTTACATGGGATAAAACTGAGCATAAAGAAGGTGTTGGAAAGATTCCTTCCAGAACGAAGGGAGATATCACTAAAGAAGTTCAAGTTGATCACAGTACTGAATCAATAAATAACTATGCGATAGCATGGAGCAACAAAGGATTTGCGCTTAGTTCTCAAGGAAGGTATCCAGAGGCCATAGAGGCATATGTCAAAGCACTTGAAATAGACCCAAACAATGCAATAATCTGGAACAACAAAGGTTTCACTCTTAGAAAATTAGGGAAGTATCAAGAGGCCATAGAATGCTACGACAGCGCACTTACAATAGATCCAAAATATGCGATTGCATGGGACAACAAAGGATATGCACTTAGTTTTGAAGGAAGATATAAAGAGGCCATAGAATGCTATGATCAAGCCCTTAAGATAGACCCAAACAATGCAATAATCTGGAACAACAAAGGTTTCACTCTTAGAAAATTAGGGAAGTATCAAGAGGCCATAGAATGCTATGAAAAGGCAATTAAGCTAGATAAGAATTTTGCACTTCCTTGGCATAACAAAGGGGTCGTGTTCAACATTCTCAGGAAAATTTCCAAAGCACAAAAATGTTTTGATAGGGCCAGAAAACTTGGGCATGTCGAATAATTTCTCTCTTTTGAAAAATATTTGGGCACAGACTAAACAAAAAATCTAAAAGTCATGTAGGGTCCATTTCTACTGTTCCATCCAAGGGAGAGAATATCATTGTTTCTTAAAATGTGCTGGGCAATCCTAGTAAAATTCCCTTTATCAGAAAGCCAAAGACCGTTGATGCTCTTGCTATCATAGATTATATAATCATCATTTTCCTTTTTTATAAGGGCATGAACCTCATCGACATAGGCGTTAACATCATCAATTTTTACCTCTGACTCTTTGCCCCTGCCAATTTTTGCCTCATCATTTATAGAATACATTCTATTTACAATATTATCCTGGTAGAAATAAACTAGAGGTTTCTTTGGCATTATGGAAAGCATGCTGTCTAGATATACGCTTCTCTTGTTGTAATCCTCCCTCATAAATGGCTCTAGCCTGTTAAAAAGCGTGATTTTTTCATCTGGCAGTTTTTCTAGTAACAGAAAAAGGGCTAGTTTTGCAAGGCCGTAACTATCAGTAAAGTACCCCGAAATGCCCATTAAAAGCTCTGGAGGGGAGAAGTCCCCGCTATGGATCCTGGTATTATCTTGAACTTTAATATCCATTGCCGTCTCAAAATCAGATAGCACCGCCCTTTTTGTATGTTTTTCGATAATCACGTTTGACGGCTTAATGTCCCTGTGTATGAAGTTATTTAAGTGGAGATACTTTATGGCGTCGTGAAGCTGGAGCAAGACGGCATACCTTTCATCAAGCGGCGCAGAATTGTTCCCATAGGTCAACAGAGCATTTTCGCCATCTATATATTCCAAAACTAAATAAGGGAAACTATTTGAAAAATCAATAACCTTTACTATGTTTGGGTGGTCGAGTCCTACCAATACATTATATTCTTTTTCAAACCTGTCCAATGCTATTTTTTCTTGGCCGGGCATAGGAATTTTAATGATTACATACCTTCCCGTAGGCATATACTCACCCAAAAAGACAGACGACACTTCATTTTTCGATAACAATGACAGGGTTCTGTACTTATTGTCAAGGACACTCATTAGAAAAAATTAAGGCGGGCCTCTATTAAAGTTTTTGGAGATTTTCCATATATTTATATATTTTGAAATTATGGTCTTATTAGGTCACATGGAACGCTTATTATGCCCTTATTGCAAAAAAGAGATTGACGAACATATGTCGACATGCCCTAACTGTAATTCCAAGCTAAAAACTTTATGTGAAATCTGTAATAAACTTGTTAACACTAACTGGAAGGAATGCCCTAACTGCGGGCAGGCTATTTTAAATGGTTCTATGGCCCCTCTAGAATCTAGTGATATCCCGGTGGAGACAAAAACGCAGATCTATTCAGACAACGTCCCAGTAGAAACAAAAACGCAGATCTATAGCAACACCCCTCCTTCAACAGCTCAACATAATAATGATTATAACACTGGAAATGTTGGGCATACAACAAACGAAATGTTCCATTCTGCAAAGAAACCCTATTCCAAGAAGTTTTTAGCATCTATATTCGCCGTTTTATTATTCTCCTCTATTGTCGTGATTGCTTTGGCTTTAATGCATAACGTCAACAGGTATTATGATGAAGGGGTGTCTTACTACAATCAAAAAAATTATGACGAGGCCATATCAAACTTTGAAAAAGTCATAATGATCAATCCAAACAATTCAAAAGCCAGGGAATACCTTGCATTTTCTTGGTATGGCAAAGGAATAGAGTTCAATAAACAGGGCAAATACCCTGAAGCAATAATCTGCTACGACAAGGCAATCGAACTCAATCCGCAGTATAAGCAGGCATGGAACAATAAGGGGATTGTATTCTTTAATATAGGAAACTATTCTGAAGCAATAATCTGCTACGACAAGGCAATTGCCATAGATCCAAACTACATAGAGGCGATTAGGAACAGGGAAAACGCACTTTTGAGGCTTTGACTGTAAAAAATGCTTCATTCTCCATACATTTATATAAGTGGGCAATAGATTATTCTTATAAAGGGTGTACAACTCTCGAGTGGGTACAAAAATTAAGTAGGTATTTGCCTCTAGAAAGGATAGAAATATTAATATAATCAAAAAATGAGGCTTTGTACGTAGTAAATGGAGAGGTGGTAAGTAATGAATCAAACAAGAGGAGGATTTTATAGAGTGCCAATAGTTGTCACTTTAGTTTCCTCGCTATCAATTTTATTAGGATTTGTGTTGGTGCTGGCATCAATATATTCATCCATTATTTTTTCACAGCCCGCTATGCTCCTTCCAGTAATATTTGGAGTTTTTTTCATAGTGGTGGGATACTTCCTGTATAAAGGCAGGAATTGGTCAAGGTTTGGAGAGATCATACTCCTTGCAGGCCTTTCAATTATTTCAATACTTGCAACTACGGTTCCTCAGCTAGGGGACATACTTGGGAAAATAAAATATATCGGCGGACTTCTTTTGCTGCCTCTGCCAATATTGGGCCTATCTCTAGTAGTCATCCTGCTACTGGTCTTGCATAAGCAAACTGCTCAGTACTTTAAGTACATAGGGGAAGTGGGCACTATTAGTTACAAATTATCCGATAAAAAGCCCAGCCAGCATGCTCCAGAGCAGACATTGTTCAGTAGACCCCCAGCAACAGGCGGGGTAAGAATAAATCAAACTTCAGCCCAGCCCTACAGAAGACCGGAAGGCTCCTACAGTGAAACAATAGTGGACACGGGACTTAGAAGACCTGGGGTTTCAATGTCACAAGACGACAAAACAGTCGTTGGAAGGAAAGTTGAAATTGCATCAAACCCTTCTTATATCTTGTACCACCCACAAGAAACTATAAGGGTCGTAAACGAGATACACAGAATCTTTGGTAGGGAAGACTTTGAGAGATTCATCACCCCCTTAGAAGCTCAGTCAATTTCTAGAAAGACTAGCGGAGGCCACTTTAGAATTACCATGGCATTTAACGAGCAGACAGAGCAAGTAAGATACTACCTGGAAGATCTTGATAGCAGCAATGGTACAAAGGTCAACGGAATTGATCTTAGGAAGGGGGAGAAAGTCGCCTTGAAGCACTCTGATATAATCACAGTAGGAAAAGCAATGAAGATAGAGTTCAAAACACTATAAATTTATTTTTTAATATTTTTTATATAAGAAAGGCATATATGGTCCTTGAACTGCATTGTAACCAAAGCATATCTGATCCCCATCTTCTAGCCTTTTAGGATTATTTTTCTCTAAACGGGCCCACTGGCTATTTTTGAAGACAAATACGCCGTTTCCAGTGTTTACATCAACAGCAAACCATTCATATCCTATTTTTTGCAAAAGTAAGTATCCAGACGAAGGGGGGCCTCTTGAGATATAAAAAACTGGACCCGGCTCCATTATCTCAATATTGGCAAGCCCCGTCCCGCCTTGAGTTCTATCCCTAGCAATAGTGTAACTATCTGTAACTAGAGGCACCGCCTCTCCGCAGATAATTATCCTGGGCATACCTGAATAGTTCCCTTCTAGGTTCTCCCCCGCGATAAGATAGTCCCTAATCTCTGTTACCGTTAAAAATCTGAAAGATGGATTTATATCAAGACATTTCTTGATTACCTCGGACATTTTCCTTGGCATTTTCATATTTAGAGAGAGCGGGTCTACAGTAAGTCGTCCGTCATCCAATTGATATGACCTTGGTTCTTTACCCGTCATCATATAGAATATCAAAGCACCGATAGAGTAGATGTCACTTTGCGGTGAAGGTGCGCTGCCGTTTAATTGCTCCGGAGCCGCCCAACCAGGGGTACCTATGACAAGCTCAGCTTCCTTATACCCACTTCTTGCAGCCCCAAAGTCAATTAATACAGGCTTTCTGTCTTCCATCAGGATATTCTCTGGTTTAATGTCCCTGTGTATGATGTTCATTGAATGCAGATAACTGATAGCGTTTAAAACGGGCACTATAATACTCATTGCTTCGTCTTCTGAAGCAGGATTTCCCCAATACATCTCTTTTACTCTGTCGCCATCAATGAACTGCATAACTATTATGGGAAATCTTTTTTCATAATAGACGTGGCGGATGGTATCAAGGTATCCGACTATATTTGGATGGGAAAGATTTGATAAGAAATCATTTTCAATAAGTATCTTTTCAATTTTTATATCGTCATTTTCCCCGTCTAGCTTAGGCGATTTTAGGATCACATGGAAACCCTCTGAGCTTTTGGCAAGCCAGATTACTCCCATTCCCCCTTCCCTTAGCTTCTTCTGGACTTTGTAAATTACCCCAGAATTCCCCCTTAGCTCTTCCCCATTTCTTAGCATCTTAGAGCTCACCTTCTTCTAAATAATATCAGGGAGATATTGTCATTGCCGCCCATATTCTTGGCCGCCTGGATGAGTTCTTTCACTTTTGATACAACATCCAATTTGTTATGTATCAGTACCTTACCTATGTATGAATCATCCTGGACCATATCTGAAAGTCCATCAGAACAGATTAAAATCCAATTATTCTTACCAATATGGAAATCGCCTACGTCCGGATTCAAAGGCGTAGAGGTTATACCTACGGCTTGGGTAATGACATTTGAAGGCACATTCTTTCTTGCTTCAGCTTCTGTGACTCCGCATCTTTCCATATATGCGCCTAGCTCAGAGTGGTCTGTTGTCACCCTGGATATCCTTTCTTCGGAATTGCCATCTGCATAGGTCGTGTAAATCCTGGAATCACCGACATGGGCATAGTAGATGTGGTCTTTATTTAGGAACACAACTTCTAGAGTTGTCCCCATGTCGCACATGCTTGGATTTGATTTTGAGACACAGAGTATCTCTTCATGGGCATTGTAAACGATGTTTCTTAAGATATCTTTTATTTCAATACCATTTAGCTCCTGGTAATCAAATAGTTCCTTCTTCCCATCTTCTAGGACAGTTTCAATTGCAATCTTGCTTGCCACTTCCCCGGCGTTGTGTCCGCCCATACCATCTGCAAGGACAAAGAGACCCTTTGATCCATCCCTATTGAACGTAATCCCTATAGAATCTTCATTTAGTTCCCTCTTTAATCCCACATCCGATTCTGCATAGACCTCTAGATTCTTTGGATGCGCCGAGTTGCCAAACTTCCTTGAATCAAAGATTAGTAATGTCCTACCTTCAAGCAATTTTGATACATCACTTTCCTCTACCTTTCCCTTGTTTCTGTTTGAAAAAAAGAATATGTAGACAAGAGCAAATATTGCAACTATGGAGGATACCACTAAAATCAATATGTAGGTGTATTTGAGCTTACCATGATCCCCTTTTAATTCAGCCACATATGCCTTCTTAGTATTGAGTGACTCCCTGACAAAAGCTTCTGTGTTTGGCTCAAGTTTTAAATCTGAAACTTTCTGCTCTAAACTTTGCAAATCATATAGAATGGCATCATAATTATAATCTTTAGTGGAGCCTACCGTCTCCATATCGAGGGACATATCGTATAACTCATTGAAAAAAGAAACTCTTTTTCTAACCCAGCTATTTTCATTCCCCTGGAAAATAGAGGTGTAGTTTGGGTCATCCTGGGCTATAGTATAATCTTTTACAATGGTGAGGATAATTTCTGGATTTTCTATGTTTTCGGGCGTTATCTTGGACTCAATAATCTTTAATTTGTTAGAAAGGTCTGATAACTTCTTGTAATCTTCCTGTATTTTGTATATTATCCCATATTCCAGATAGGAGGAGCTGATATTACTATTGAGCGTGGATACTTTTTCTTGGAATCCACCGAGCTGAGCCATATCCTCTTTTCTCAAAAGGACGGCATCCAGTATAGCTATCATTTCGCCGAGATTTTTGTATTTGGCGCTGTCAAGTTCAGTAATAATTGAATTGTTAGAGTCTTTATACTCGCTAGAAATATCCTTTATCTGATTTGTGTAGTAGTCCTTGTACCACATCTCGTTTATTTCAAGTACCAATTGCGGGACGTCGCTAAGATTTTCCAGTGCATCATTTAATCTGCCTTCCCTTATGCTGTTCTCTGCATTGGTAATTTTAATGTTTGAAGTGATAATCTCATCTTCATAGCTTTCATAAGGGGCGTAATCGCAAGAGACGCCCCAAAGCATAGAAGTGGACAAGAAAAAAATAACAATAATATTTAAAATGATCCGCTTATCAGATCGATTCAAAATCAATCCCCTCAACAGTAACCCTTAGCCTTCCGCCTAGGTCGATATTATCGCCTTTCTTTATGACGAATACCCCGCCGCCTCTAATCTCTCTTCCATTTAAGAGGGTGCCGTTTGCACTGCCTATATCCTCGATGCAAACTTCTCCATTCTCTTCTGTGAACTTAAAGTGTCTTCTAGATATATAGGATAAAACTGACTCTGAGAAAAATGATGTGAAATCCTCTCTGCCAGAAGGCGATATTGGATCAACTGTTATTCTAATCCTGTTCCTGTTTGCACTCAAGGTTACATATTTCTTTTTTAGACTCTCCCCGCAAAATGGGCAGAAGAATCTGTCGCCTTTCGGAACTTCAGAAACATTAGCGTTACAGCTTGGGCACTTAATTTTTGGATCGCTTTCTTTACCTATTCCAAATTTCAATTTACCGCCCTCCTTTATGTTGTCCGCATTTTGGGCAGTGGCTCCAGTACTCCTTTAGGGTATAGCCGCAGTTTGAACACACTGTGCTCTTCTTCCTCATTGAGAAGAGTATAGCAATCACTGCCAATATCGAAACTGTAACAATTAGAATTATTGAGAATAGGTTGATGCTCTTACTTTCCTTCTCACCGAAATACTCGTCTATCCCGGTATTGAATTTGTCCAAGTATTCCTTTGAAGACTTATAGTCGCCTGACTCCCAGGAAGACAATGCCTTGTTATAGTTACTTTTAATATTGTTCAACAAAGTTTCCCC
>DUKX01000170.1 GCA_013329085.1 Methanofastidiosum sp.
ATGGCGGGGGCAGAACCGAAGTTAATCAAAATTCTCTTAAATAATTTATTGATAATTTTAGTTTTTTTATTTCATAATAAAGTGGGGAAAAAAGCTGTTCAATAATATAGTAAACAACTGGGAAGAACACAACTTCAGGTTCAAAAAATGAAACAACAATTATTGCAAGGCTTATATTCTTAAAAAATGACGGTATAAAAATTGATTCTTTTTCCTCTATTTTTAATTTTAAGATATTGGAAAAAATTGTCATAAATAAAAGAGTAACAATCATAAAAAAGAGAGATAGAAATATTGAAAGAAATAAATAATCTTTTACTAAATCGAGCCTCTCGACACTTTTAGAAACTGCTATATATATTATGATTCCCATAACAAAAAAAGAAAGATTTGAATTCAAATTTTTTGTAAACTTTTTCTTTACAATAATTGAAATCAAAACAGGGATGAAGATTATTAGTGCCATCTCTAAGAACATCTTTTGGGTGTTGACGTTTATTTCATCTCTTAGAATTAGATATATGTAAGTTGGAGTTATTAGCGGTGACAATAGTATAGTTGTTACTATCAAAAGCAAAGTAATCTCAACTTTTCCACCTAACTCTTTGGACCATACTAGGGTTGACCCTGCCGCTAGTGGCACAGCTCCTGTGACGATTATTCCAATAAATAACGGAAAATTGATTAAATTCATTTTAAGGAGGGACACTCCTACTAAAAAGAAGAGTACGGGAATGAAAGCATAGCATGTGAAGAATCCCAGTAAAAATGGCTTTAGGAGTTCCATGTATTTCTTATAAATCTTGAAATCGACTTTAATTGTGGATAAGAAGATTAGGATGCTTTGTAGAATTGGCACTATTGGAGATATCTCTTTTCCGTAAGAGGGAAAATAGATACCCAGTATTATCGAAGAAATAATTATTATTAAAGGAATTCCAAACATCAAGGATTATAAAATAGATTAATATTAAAGTTTATTGTAGATAAAGGTCAAAGCTAATACCTGAATTTTTTATTTATTAGTTCTCTGGCATATAAAATTCTTTCATCCATCCTTTTTACCATATGATCTCTTAAGAATGGTTGAAGCCTTTTTTTCATTTTTACATAATCCCCTTCTATATCTTGAAAGGTACTTATAACCTTGGGGTCCTGAACCCCTCTTGAGCTTTCAAGGAACTTGATAAAATTCTCTACCCTATCTTCATAAGCGTCCCAGATCATTTTCATTCCAAATAGTTCATCCTCTACTATTACCTCGCCTTCTGAATAATACGGAACCGAAGGAACATTTTCTCTTGAGATTGGTTTCTTGGCAGGTGCCTTCGGAATTCCCTTCTTCTTTGGAGAGTAAAAGAAATATAATACAAAAAGGATGGCTATTAAAACGACCGCGCCTATTAAAATCTCGTAAATCATGCAATTAATTTATTTTATCTATATTTAAATATATTCAATCAATTTCTTTTAGTTCGACTTTTACTACTTGTCCATCTATTTTTATCGTTCCGTAATAACCTTCTTTTAAAGGCCCAGGATTTAACAGTTGAGTTTTGCCAATAGAATCAATTGCCCTTGATTCGTGAACGTGCCCCGAGACTGCAACTAATGGTTGCATTTTTTCTATAATGGATCTAACTGAAGTACTTCCTATTGATTTGTTACCCCCAATCGTGTCCAATTTAGTTCCATAAGGGGGCACATGAGTTACTAGAATCATATTTTCAAATGAAAGTTTTGAAAGTCCTGCCATTATTTGGTCTTCCCCATACTCTGAAGGTGTTCCAAAAGGAGACTTATTTGATCCTCCAAATCCCCCTAGAGAATAACCTGCTACTTTGACTTCCTTTTCATGAAGTGAAATCCCTACCGATTCTATGTAGTCCTTGACTTCACTTCTGTCACAGTTTCCATAAACAGTATAGAATTGAATATTTGGTATAAGTTCCAAGACTTCATTTGCTTCTTTTTTTCCACCAAACGAAGTTATATCCCCACAACAAACTAAGAGATTGAATTCTCTTATATCTATAGAATCAAACAATTTCTTTAAAGAACTTCTCTTACCGTGTATATCTGTTATTGCACAAATATTCATAAAACAGAAAACAATAATTTCTATTTAAAGATTTTGAAGGAGAAGGTAATAAGAAAGCATACTGGCGATATGGCTGAAATAATACCTTCTCCCGATATACAATCAATAATTCTATTTTTAAATCTTACGTAAAAGCATATAACTCAATATTCGGCAATTACTAGCATCTGAAAATCTTCAGTTGTTAATTTATCCACTCTACTAAAAGCTCCAAGCTTGCATCCGTATATATCTACTTTTTTAAATCCCAATGATTTTAATAACCATGTTATCTCTGAAGGACATAATATCTTTCATCACACTTGATCTTCTTTTTATTGCCGCCATTATCTGTAAATTCTAACACTGATTTATTTCTAAAGGCCATTAAATCGAATGTATTTGCATCAGTTTTTCCATCGGTAGAATTCGAGTTGATAAAATCTTTAACAGAATGAAATAATGGAAAAAGACCATTTAATGTTGTGAGTATTAATTTTCCTTTATCATTTAAAGA
>DUKX01000045.1 GCA_013329085.1 Methanofastidiosum sp.
AAAGGTATTAAGAAAAAGAATCTATTTATTTTAAGGCTTCCAGACTTTGAGAAAATCGACCCTATCAAAGTCACTGTCATTTGTCGCTATATTATCTATGCCATAGGATTTGCACGTGGCTGCGTGGATTGCATCGTTTGGCAAAAGCCCGTATTCTTTCGATAATACTAGTGAGAGTTTGGATATATCTTCCCCAACTTGTAAGATTTTGATTCCTTCGTACATATATAATTCTTCAATGACCTTACTTGATTTTTTAAGTTTAGAGATTATACCTGGATTTTCTTTTAAAAAATTTTTTGATTTAGATATGTCTATTTCTTTGTTTCTGATATTTCAATCATTATCATTTTATAAAATAATTCACTTATAACTAAAGGCGATACAAAACCTAATAATTCACCGTATTTTACCCTTGAAATGTAATCCCCACAATATCTACTAAATTTATTATTTGATTTAAATGTATATAAGAATATGTTAGTATCTATAAAAGCATCAACATTCAACAGATTTAGATTTGAAATCAAAATATGTCCTCATCTTCCAATATCTCTTGAAATATTTCATCAGAAATATCAAAACTTACGCTAAAAGCGGGTTTATTAGGTATTTTGTCTTCTATTTTAATTAAAACTTCCTTGTCCTCTATGTCGATTTTTTCAAGAGGATAAATAATTCCGTCCTTTATCCTTGCATGGATTATTATTCCCATAAATATTAATACAATCGCATGTTTTTAAGTATTGCTGTAAAATTCCTAGAAAGGATTAACAAAGAAACAAAGGCGGACTGCCACCTCATCAATAAAGGTATTAAGAAAAAGAATCTATAATCTTTTTTTATTCTTGTTTTATCTCGCACAAAACAAAAATTTAAAGCAATAAATATTTAAAATAATAGTATTATTTACTTTTAATGGAAACAGTCCGACAAACTATAAGGGTTCCTAAAAATCATGAAATTAAAATAAAGATCCCAGAAAATATAAAAGAAAATGATTCTGTTGAAATAGTTTTGATTTCTGGACTAGAAGATAAAAAAAGAGGATTAGAAGAGCTAAAGAAGGCCATGGAAGACAAACTCTTTTTAGAAGATCTCAATGAATGCATGGACGATTTTAAATATGTTGATGCCGAAGGCTTGGAAGAATGATATATAGGTGGAAAATCTTCCTTGCAGAATTAAATCCAGTTAGAGGCTCAGAGCAAGGAAAAACTAGGCCTGTTATTGTAATCAGTAACGAGGAAATGAATAATATATTACCTGTTCTAAATGTCTTGCCCATAACGTCTAAGAAAGAATCCAGAAAGGTGTATATAAATGAAGTTTTCCTGCCTAAAGGGATTGCAAACATTGAAAGGGATTCAATTGTTTTAACTTATCAGATAAGAACTATAGACAAATCAAGATTAATTAAGGAAATCGGAACTTTAGAAGACGAGATAATAAAAGATAGAATATTGGAATCTTTAGTTTACCAGTTGGAACTCTTATAATTATCAGATTCTATTTAGAAAAACTTTCTAGATCTAGTATGTCCATTCATAAGCCTCGTCTTCTACCATCTCATCCCATTTTTTTTCATCAACTTCCATATGGTCCCTGAAAAAAGACTTCAAAGGCTTTTTGTGCGGAAAAGCTATCACCACATCCCCAATTATTTAAAGATATAAATATTATCTTGTGGCAAGTGATATTTATTTGATTCATTCTTAAATATTTTATGACTTCCACTTTGTCCTACTTCTGAAAATACAAGTTTTATTAATGCTTTTATGATTTTATCAGGATTAATTCTTGGAAGTTTTTCTTTCATATTGCCACTTCAACTGTAGTAAAGCTTACATTCTGATTTTCTGGTAGCTTTTGCCCTGTTTCGTTCATTTCCTCTAAAAGTAGCTTAATAACATCTTTTATATTTTCTATGACCTCTTCGTAAGTGTCACCTTGTGTGTAACATCCCTCAATATCGGGGCAGAATGCAAAATATCCATCTGAATCTTTTTCTATTATTATTGGAAATTTGAATGGCCCCATTTTAGTTCCTCTAATCTAAATTATCTGATTAGTATTTATGATTTTTGTTGTCTTGTTTCTTAAATTACACATTACTTATTCTTTGATATGGTGTTCATGGATTAGGGCAGGAGAAAAAGAATCAATAAAATTTAATTTTTTATCTTTTTCTTCTATATTTCAAACTACAATTAGGCTTAAATAGTATTGTATTATATATTATACATATGTATAATAAAATAAACAATATTCTTAGACTAACTGAAAATCACCTGAAAGTTCTTTCTTTGTTCACCTCAGGGTATAACAAAACTCTCTATATCAGAGAAGTAAACAGAATGCTTGACATCAGCCCAAGGACAGCACAATTGACACTAGACTATTTAGAATCTAAAGGTGTATTGCAGTCAACAATACGTGGTAAAATAAAAACATATTCATTCAGAAAAAATCAGACGAGCAAATATCACCTGACATTGGCTGAATCATATAAGACTACGCTCTTTATGGATAATCATCCTTTGATTATGGAGATTATAGAAAAAATATTACCTCTAATTTCTGGAATTGGCCTTATCTTTGGAAGCTATGCCAAAGGAATTGAATACAAGGAATCCGACCTTGACATCTTTTTAGCTGGTCATGCGGATTCTACTAAAATAAGAGAGATTTCAAAGGCGTATGGAATCGATATCAACTTGATTGTCTACCCTCTAGAAAAATACAAATCTGTTATCAATAAAGATATATTGGTAAAGGAAGTATTGGAGAATCATATAGTCATTAAAAATATTGATGGATTTGTATCAACGGTGATGGAGAATGAGTAAGGTATTATGGTGCTTACATCAGAAAAATGGGATAAAACTAATTGAACCCAATTCAAACTTATCTCAAGCTTATATCCACAAGGCAGAAGATTCTTTGGAATCTATTCAAGTTAATATAAAGAAATAATGGAAGGTTGCCACTGCTTACTATACCATTTATTTTTCACTTTATGCTGTACTTATGAGAATAGGAATAAAGTCTGAAATTCACTCATGCACCGTTGATTTTGTAAAGGAATATCTTATGAATATTTTAATAAGGAAGAACTAGACCTTATAGAAGATTCATTAAAAGCAAGAATCGATGTCCAGTATTATGTAGATAAAGACATCTCAGACGAACTCTACTCAAAATTAATAGATTTTGCCCCTCAACTTTTAATTAAATCTAAATCAATTCTTTCTAAACTAACAGAAAAGAAAATAAACTCAATAAGGGAAGAAATCAAAATTCTAATAACTGAATAATTTTTTATTTTTTTCTTCTTTTCTTATTTTAAGGCTTCCAAACTTTTAAGAAATCGATTTAAACTATGAATTCTTTTTATCCTAAAATATACAGAACTTCAGTAAAAGTTATATACATTTCATGAAGATATTACTTAGATGATGTTTAGTGCTGTTATTTTTAAGGATGAAGATATGTATGTTGCAGAATGCCCAGAAATAGGAACTGTAAGTCAGGGATATACAATAGATGAAGCGCTTTCAAATCTAAAGGAAGCTACTGAACTTTACTTAGATGAATTCCCTTTAGAAAAACATTCAAATCCACTGCTTACCACTTTTGAGGTAACTCTAAATGCCAAAACTTAATTCTTTATCGGGGATTAAGGTAATCAAAATACTAACTAAAATGGGATTCACACCAATAAGGCAGGTAGGAAGCCATGTTGTTCTAGTTAAGCAAGATGAAAAAGGGAAAGTAGGATGTGTAGTTCCGTTGCACGATGAATTAAAAATCAGAACTTTGAAAGGAATTTTAAAACAGGCAACGATTGAAGAGAAAGATTTCTTAAAATACCTATAAATTCAAATAATTGGATCCCAAGATATTGAACAATACTCGAGAAAATGATTTGTTTATTATGTTATTACCTTAATGATTACTTATATTCTAATAATATGTTCCTCAATTAGGATAAAGAAAAAGAATCTATAAAATTTAATTTTTTATCTTTTTCTTCTTTTCTTATTTTATTTAATTAGTCTACACCGTGCACTGATTATCTTTATAAATATAAATTAACTATTTGGTATAATGAAGTTTTTCACTAAAAATCATCAAGAGTATATAACTCAACTTTTTAGCAAAATTGAAGATTTTTATGGTGATACACTAGTGTCCCTTGTTGTCTATGGATCTTATGCAAGGGAAGAGAATAAGTTTGATTCAGATATTGATTTATTTATTGTAATTAAAACAGATAAAACTAGGAGAGAAAGGATAAGAGAATTTGTTAAGGAGATTGAATCCCCACTCTTAAATTTAAGCCTCAAGCTTTACGATGATAATATATCTTCTGAAATATCAACTTTAATTCTAACAGAAAAAGAATCCCTGTGCTTTAATCCTCTGTATCTTGACATGGTTACAAAAAGAATTATCCTATTTGATAGAGATAATTTCATGGAAAATTTGCTCATGAAATATAAAAATTTAATGAATGAATGTAAAACAAGAAAGGAAAAGTGTGGCAGTTTTGAATACTTTGTCCTTAATAATAAAAAGATATTAGAAGGTATAAAAGTTGGATAAACTTTCAGAAGACTATCTAAAACGTGCCATTATTAGATATGAAGTATTGAATGAATATCTCAAAAGAGAAGGGTATGCAGAAGTAGTAAGAGAAGCCCAGGAAACTGTGGAGCTTTTATTAAAGGCTGTCTTACTAGATATGGGGCTGATTGTTCCGACTATGCATGATGTTAGTATTATCCTGGATAAAAATAAAGACTTTTTAAAAGAGCCATTCTTAGCTAATTCTGATAAAATAAGAACTATATCTAAAACATTGAGAAAAGAAAGGGAGATAAGTTTCTACGGCGCTGAAGACTTTTTACCTTCTGAAGAATATGCTCAAAGTGATGCAATAAGGGCCATCGAGGATGTAAAGTTTGTTTTAGACATTGTAAAAAAAACTTTGGAAGTAGGATGAACCACTAAATCCACAAAGGCGGACTGCCGCCCTCGTCAATTAGGATAAAGAAAAAGAATCTATAAAATTTTATTTTTAATCTTTTTATTTATTTCTCATAAACAGTATATTCACTATTAGTCTCTTAACATTAGATTTATAAAAAAAATATTTCATTTCTAATAGAGGGATACAAATCTCAAATGATAATAGCTTCAACATAAAAAGAGAATATGAACTCTCTCCTAAACTTAAGATTAAATTACGTAAATTGTCAAAGAAAGATAAGACACTTTATTCTCAAGTTATAAATAAAATTAATGAAGTTATTAACAGTGAAAATCCTGAACACTATAAAAATCTAAGAAATGATATCATCTCAAAATACAAAGAGGATTGCATTGATTTAGAAGTCAATCCCGAATATATTGACAAACTTTTGGAGATAGACCAGGAACCTGGAATTAAGTTTAAAACAATCGACGAGTTGCGTCAAATTATTGAGAGTGACTAAATATCAAGTTGCCAAAAAAAACTTACCATTTACTAGCTTCTTCCATAAATTCGTCAAATGTTAAAAACATAAATCCAATCTCTTTTTTCATTTGGTACCACTTCCTCAATTCTTTTTTTTAGGTCAGCTTTGTTTGAAGCACTTGCTACAATAGTCTCAGTTAAAACTGCAAAAGATCCTTTAACTCCATTACTCTTTAGCTTCGATTTAATTTTTCTTGAATGAATTCTTCCAATCTCTTTGTGAAAGATATATTCAAGAGAAGGATTCTTCACTATAATATCTTCTATTTCATCATAAAACATTTCGGCACTATCCTTAGTTTTCAAATAGAATTTAAGAAGATCTTCGTCACTAGTTTCATTTATTTTCTGATCAAAGGACGTTATAAGGCCATATTTCGCTATTGATTTCTTATACATTGACATTATGGACTTTGAAGTTGACCCAGAAAAAAAGACGTTGTTTGTATTGAGAAGGCCATCATATACAACCCTCCCTTTAAAAGGTAAAAGAAATGTTCTGACATAGGACGGAGTATAGTTAATAAATTTGTATATTGGGTCATTTAAAGAAAGGACGCCGTAAGATTTACCACTTTCATTATCATACATATGAGTGTATTCTTTCTCAAATTTTGTTATGAAAAAGTTAGAACAGATTCCATTCTTCCACTGTCTTACGATGCTCAATTCCCTATCTTTAAGGTTATATGGATTATCCTTGATATATTCATCAATAATACTCCTATTATCTACAACAATATCTCTTAACTTACTCCAATCTTTTTTTGGTATTAGATTATCGGAAGATACTTTGTTAGATGCTCTTTTCTTATTTCTAGCATATAATAAGAGCCCTTGATAAAGATTCAAAAATTCATCTATTTCTTTCTGAGAAAGATCCATATTATTCTAACTTTTATATTGGATTGAATTTATAAGAATTTGGGGCCATATTTCGACAATCAATAAAGATTTAAAATATATCACATTAGTAATGTAGGTGGCTTTAAAATATGTCAATAATAATAGCTAAAAGTGGTATAGACAATCATTACATGATCTGGAAATGGCCGAAAAAAATATTGATATCAAAGGATATGATATAACTGCATTCCTATGCCATCAAGCAGTTGAAAAACTTCTGAAATGTATTTATGTTCTTCAAATGGGAGAAATCCCAAGATCACACCACATAGACGAGCTTGCCGAAGACTTAAATCTAGAGGGAAATATCATAGACTTAATCAAAGATTTGACATATGATTATACTTTTTCTAGATATCCAGATGTTATCTCATACCGTTCCATTTGAAGAATATACTGAAGACATTGCGATGACTAAATTAAATGCTACAAAGACGATTTTTAGATTACTTAAAAATAGATATGAAGCGATATTGGAGGAAAAGTAATGTCTGATCCCTTAATTGAAAAGTTCCAAAGAGAAGCTTTGCCCATAATAAAAAAAGAGTTCAAACCCAATCGCATAATACTTTTTGGATCCCGGGTCAGGGGTGATGCCAGGGAAGACTCCGACATAGACGTTATACTCATCTCTTCATATTTTAAAAACATTAGGTCAATTAATAGAATGTCACTTGTTTTAAAGAAAATACATTTTAAAAAACATGTCGACTACCTTTGTTATACTAATGAAGAATTTATGAAAATCAAAGATGAATCAGGAATAATCCAGAGTGCATTAAAAAATTCTATTGAGATTGAAATATAAGATTACATCCTCTAAATTGTGACTCGACTTAAGAAAAAGAATCTATAAAATTTAATTTTTTCTCACTTTTCCATTTTTAATAGTTACTTTTTTAAAATCCAATTAAAAACTAATAATTGGAAGTGGTGATTTGAAGAAATATATAGCTATTTTATTTATTCTGACATTTCTATTATCGGGATGTATCGGCCAAGGAACGGATAGTAGGCCTGAAAAAGTTTCTACTTTGGTAAGAGAAGCTTCTGTGTTGGTCCAAGAGAAAGGTGAGGAGGCATTCCCGCAGATAAGAGAAAAAGGAAAGTTCTATACGGGCGACACATATGTCTTTGTCTGGAAGATAGAAGGAGACAAAATTACAAGGGTAGTCTTTCCACCAGATCTAACACAAGAAGGAGCAGACGTCTCTGACTATAGGGATGACAATAATGTTTCGATTTCAAATATGTTTATGGCAATAGCCAATAGCGACAAAGGGGAAGGGTGGTCTGGACAATATCTTAGGACAAATCCAATAGACAATAAAATTGAGAAGAAGGTTACCTACATAAAAAAAGTTGTTCACGGCGACACAACATACGTCCTAGGCGCAGGGTACTATCTAAATTAATTATTTTTTTATTATCAATATCTTCACTTATCTTTTCAATCTGCTCTTTTAATTATGAACTTTTTGAATAGTTATATTCATATAATGTACTATTAGTATATTCCAATATATTAAAAATACCAATTTTAGTATATCGATATATCGTAGGTGCCCAAAAATGGTAGAAATATACGATATCCTCCCACAAAATCCTTGGTGGGAAGATAAAAACTCATTGAAAATGATGAGAAGTTAACAAATTTAAATTCTGCCCGTTTTTGGCATACTGTGGCACTGATTAGGGGATTATGTCCCATAGGCGGATATATATCAATAAAAGATTTATATTAGAGTTTCATAATAATTTTATGAATCCTAGAATTATTGATTTAATATCTAATAATAAACTCTCTAAGTTCTGTAAAGACAATCATATCAAAAAAATGTCCCTTTTCGGATCTGTTCTGACTGAAAACTTTAATTCTGAAAGCGATATTGACATATTGGTGGAATTTGAAGAAGGGTTAACCCCTGGCATTTTTAAAATATTAGAAATGGAAGAAGAAATATCTTCTCTTTTTGAAGGACGTAAAGTTGATTTGAGAACCCCAAACGACATTAGCAGATATTTTAGAAATCAAGTAATAGAAAACTCAGAGGTACTATATGCACGATCCTAGTCCTGATGTTGTAAGAATTAAGCATATGCTCGATATAGCTAAAGAAATAGTTGATTTTTCTGAAAATAAAACTAGAAACGATTTAAATCTAGACAGAAAACTAACTTTATCATTGATACATCTTTTGGAAATATTTGGTGAAGCTGCTAATGGTATTTCTCCTGAGTTCAAATCTTACTACCCAAATATTCCTTGGAAATTTATAATTGGAATGAGAAATCGTCTTATTCATGGATAATATGATATAGACCTTGATGTAATATGGAGCACTGTGGCTGAAGATATACCTCCGCTTAAAGAAAAAATTAAAATAATAATAGAAAAAATAGATAATAAGAAATAAATCAATTATTAGGGCGTTAGTGATTACATGGCTCAAAATATTAAAGAGGAGATTGAATCAATAGTTAGGGAAGCTGCTTTTTTTGTAGAGGCTCAAGGTGAGGATGCTTTTCCTATGTTTCGGACAAAAGGCAGATTCCTATATGGGGATATCTATGTCTTTGTCTGGATTGCTAAAGGTAAAAGGATTACAAGGCTTGTTTTTCCCCCAGACAACATGGGTGAAGATATAGAGATAACTAATATGACGGATGCAAATGGCACGAATATAACAGAGATGATAATGAAGATAGCCAACAGCCGCAATGGCGAAGGGTGGTCTGAACCGTATCTCTGGAAGAGGCCAAGAGATAACATAGAAACAGAAAAAAGATCCTTTGTCAGGAGGGCCACTCACAAGGGGTGGATGTATGTCGTTGGGGCCGGGTATTATCTGGATTAAATAAATATTCGAAAAATAGAATATGAAGCCCTGGGCGGGCCGTCTAACTTAGTTGTAAAGCCCTAGGATAAAGGACATATACGAACTTAAGATTTTCTTTTACATGGGCATCTATAAGGAAAAAAAGCTTTTTGAA
>DUKX01000015.1 GCA_013329085.1 Methanofastidiosum sp.
TCTAGGCTTGGCTCGGCGTTAGGATTTTAAACCTTTCACCGAATTTAACAGGTTCTACTCTATCAGTTTCCCGATAGGCACTCTTATTTTTTTATAGTTTCAAGGGTGCTGCTCTGCCAGATGAGCTAGAGGCGCATATTTCCTTTCGTTGATTATCCTATTGTTATAAGAATACATTATCACTATTTTTTACTTCTGTCAATTCTAATCTGAAGTCAAATCCTGAATTTTATCCTGAAGCTTTTTCATTTCCGAATCAGTCATGTCAAGTTGTTCTACTATCTTATCAAAAATTTCACCATCAGCTAAAGCAATCCTAGCTACCTCCAAAAGAACTGTCTCCTCTTCATCACTCAAAGGATTCTCTTGTGCATTAAAAAGGTCAGTAGCGTCTTGCATACCTTCCTCATCCATCAAAAGATCGTCCATCTTTTCCATGGCCTTATCAATATCTTCCGCCTCAATATCCCTATACAATCTAATCTTCATATTTATCTCCTTTCATGCGAACAATGTATCAATTTGTGTTTTCAATGTCAAGTTCCCTTTCAAGAATTCTTATTCCATTTTCAAAAGCCATACATATTTTCACTCCACTTGCTGCCTTTCTCAATTTACCTAATGTCTTTACTTTCATAAAAATTGGAGAATTACCATCAAATAGTAAACAGTATCCATAGTTAAGTTTCAATAAAGAAGAAGTATTTTTAAGAGCATGAATAATAAGCGAGTTATATTCTTCTCCATTATGATTATCTGCATTCCATATTAGTCTTTTTCTTAACGCTTCTGGAATCCTATAAAAACACTGTTCACATAAACATACATATTGTTCTTGAATAGCACTATTTGCACTATTCAATTTTAATATTAGTTTTCTTTGCCTTGCTTCTTTTTTACATATACAACAATTTTCTTTATCCATGAAAACATTATATCAGCATCAAAGCATTTTTCAAGACATTCTTAAAATATTAAATACGCCGCCATAAATTTAGTCGTCTTTAAGCCTCATTTTTCACTTCTGTTTTAAACCCCAATAAAATCAAGGGTTTTAAAAATCTAAAGTGCAAGGGAAATTTGATGAAAATTTATAAAACTTTATAACCCCCAATTTGAACTCTTTAGAAACCTTAAACCCCCAATTTGAACTCTTTAACTGGATTTTTGACCGGTTCTAAAGAATTATACCTTAAATTAACCGGTTATAAAAAATAAGAAATTATATAAAAATCTCTCTTCACTTTACATTTTTCATATGTGTTGATTACCAAGTACTTACGAATCTAAAGTGCTAATTATGCCCCCCATTATATAAACCTGGGTTAAAGATTATTAAACTTGGGTTGAAATAATGGGGTAACAGGAAGAAGAAATGGGATAATGGGAACTGATTATGTACATCATTCAGTGTACGCTAATCGCTAATCTCAACTCTACTGGACTTAATCTCGTAGCATTCTTTACTATTACTGTTCTCTACTACTAATATACCATCATCTAAAATATCAAGAACTAATCCAACAAAAGGATAATCGTAAGAATCTGCATCTTCTGGTTCAGGCATATCAACTTCTATTCCTATACCTATTTCTTCCCCATTAATATCTAATGCTGAATTCATAAAACCTCCGTGGATAGACTATTATTCCTAAAAAATAAATAAAAATCCTTTAGAAATTATCTTGGAGATATAGAACCAATTACCTGCTTGTGCCACTCTTCATAAACCTTACTAATCCATTCATAATCTTCTTTGCTTAATAACTTCATCTCTTCAGCAAATTCATCGTTTTTCTTTTGCCACAATTCCATTAAAGCCTTTTCTTCAGGGGTAAATTTGTCCCCCTGTTTCTTATCTTTAAACCTTGTACTAATTGAAATAGTACCTAAAATCAAAGACTTTAATTTCTCAAATGTCTTTTCTCTTTGCATTTTTCCTCAAATGTAACCCCTTGGTAGGATTACACTTCTGACACGAATAATTTTTAATTATCTCTTCTATACTAATGCCCTTCTTCTCTGCTGACTTTTTAAGAGCGGTAGCATTAGTCTTTACCTTAGCCCCGCATTTACAAACCAATTCCTTAGGTAAATTAGAATTACTCAAATTAGGCTTACGACCTTTTGTAGGATGACACGATTGACATTCGAATTTGTCAACATATTCCTGAAGAGTTACGCCTAATTTTTCTATCCTGCCCAATAATACAGTGGGCGCAACTTTGATAACTACCCCGCATTTACACTTCAATTCTTTGGGTACATTTTCATACTTCTTCGTTCTACTGGCCCTTGCTTTACTTAGTCTCTCATGAACCTGACTCTTCTTAGCGTCCCCACCTGTCATTATGGATTTCTGTACATCTTCAGTAAGCTGTCCCCACACCTCTATCTTTTCAAGTTCTTCTTTAGATACTTCTCTCATATTTATAATACGCATTTCACAATGTTCATATCCAGTCGCATTTCTACCTATATCCTTCTTTAAAGGACTCCATACCAATAACTTATCAGGAGGAGAAGTACGAACGAAATAGTTTGTTTCGTCATCAAGGGTTTTAAATTCAGCTAGTTCGCCGTACCAGGACATAATAGACCTACTTTCTTAGGACTTTTTGGCAAACTCTAAGGCAGTACAAATTCTAAGTTCACGATCTTTATCTTCTGCCATTTTTTCTTGTTTAGCCTGAATTGCCTCAAATACTTTTTTTGGAACTGCCTCAAAATGAACCCGATGATAATTCATTTCCATCCAAGGCATATCAACAAAATCTGCATCAAAACAATCTACTTCATAGCCTTTTTCTGACTCTACATTATCAAAAGCATACATCTTATTATCAATAAGAACTGTATATTTGTCATAGCCCTTGTTTCTAGTATCCCACGTTACAACATTCATTTTATCCCCTTTTCTATTTATTATACACTATTCTTCTGAAGATTCAAGATCTATTTCATCTATCCAACTCTTATTTTTCCTGTCATATTCATTTTTATCCGAATGAATTTTACCAACAGGAGGCAAGCGTTTTCTTATTTTCTTGTAAATATCTAAAAATTCTCGCCTACTCTTGTCACTTTTCATTTATACCCCGCCTCCCCTCCTGCTTTAATACGCAGGAGGGGAGGGTTTCCTTATAACCTACGCCTTTTCAACTACAGGCGCGGGAGTAGTAGCAACAACCTTTTCCGCCTTTACCGCAACGCTTACCGTGCGTTTACGAGGTTCAAGAGCGGGAGTACGATAGCGAAGACGAAACTTCTGCGGCTCCTTCACTCCACCCTTTACCTGACGAGGCAACTTCTCCATGAAGTAAAGATGCCCAGCCGCCGACATATTACCCCTGCAATCACCCCTCTTAGAC
>DUKX01000108.1 GCA_013329085.1 Methanofastidiosum sp.
AAGAGTTATCGCTTTTGGTAACTCTTATTTTTTTCAAATTAAAAGAGGGGAGGATAATATATGTGTAAAAATGCAATTATAAATAAGCGTGGCATGACTCAATGGATAACCTGCAATATTGACGGGGAATTTTGTCCTTTCCAAAGAGTCTGCCACGAAACGAAATCTATAATTAATACTACCCAATATGTTCTGTGTCCTAATTTAGTTGTTGTCGAAGAAAAACCAATCGTTAAAAAGAAGCGGTCGGCTAAAAAATAAGGAGATGATGTTGTATGGCATATATAACAGTACCTAAAATTCAGCGGTCTAATACGACCACGACAACCGACTATGACATCTTGAACGACGATTTAGACTTACTTGCTCAGTTAAAAGATATAGAGCCGGATTTCCCGAACAAACCTATTGCTATGGATGTATCTGTATTTTTAGAATCAGGTGCGGGCTGTCAGATACAAGTGAATGGTTCTGACTATCAGGACTTTTTAGCAGATATATCTTATAGTTTGGACAATGTAACCAATATTAAAAATGTAAAACTATCAGCGACGGGAGTTGTTTATACCGTATCATTAACTTTCGAATAGGGGTGATGATATGAAATATATAACCAAATCCGACGCAATTGCAATTGCAACATATCTTGCAAAAAAATATGCAAGTTTAGGAATAAAGGATATTAGTGTTGATGTGAATGGAAATATTGTAATCACATATGTAGACGACACCACATCAACAATTAGCGGCGATTTATTTATGGTTAAATCCGTATATGATATATATAATCGTGGTAAAGTAGATTTGGCGCAAAACTCAGAACGACTTGCGGGGGAACTTGCGGCATACTATACCGATAGTAATAATATTTTATATGATAATACATTAAGCGGCTTAACCGCAGACGATGTAAAAGCGGCACTTGATGAATTAACATATATGGTAAATAATATTCCACAGCCGCCTTTAAGTGCAGGAGTTGTAATACAGCCAACATTTACAAATAATGGAAACGGAACTATAACAGTAGGAAATGCAGTTGTAAATTTATTTATCGCCACAGATTTTAATGATAAGATTCAGCGATTTACTGTAACCGGCGGAACATTCACTCCAATCAATAATGCCAATAGTTATCTTGTAGTAAATTATAATAACGGAAACCCTATATATGAAATTATTGCAAGTGCAACATTGATTAATGAAAGTACAATTATACCTGTTTATACATTTTATCGTATTGACAATACAGTATTGTATTTGAATTGGGATAGATTGGGTATCGGTCTTTCTAATAAAATGCACCAAAGATTTGTATTTACACGCAGATTTGAGAGAGAAAGCGGATTGGCAATATCTGAATCGCCTACAAGAGTTGTAAATATTGGTGCAGGAGTTGTATGGTATGGTGCGATTAGGAATTCATTAGATGCGGTCGCTAGTAATGTAGACAGTTGTCATTTGCATTATCATGTTGAAGGCGTTTATACTTTTGCAGACAGAACGCAATATAATAATACACAATATGATGATGGAACAAATTTAGTTGAACTTAATCCTAATCACTATACTGTAAATTGGATTTATAGAAATGTTGAAGACGGTAAGCATATGGAGATTGTTTTGGGTAATGCACAATACAATCAACTATCCCTTGCCATTGTAGCACAGCCAAGACCAGACTTGCCAGATATTGTTAAATCTAATTGTGTATTAATCGGCAGAATAATTGTTCAGAAAAATGCCACAACTGCGGCAAATATTGCAAGTGCGTTTGATGTAACTTTTGTATCAGTGCCAATTAATAACCATAATGATTTGGGCGGTTTAGAAGGTGGAACACCAAACGAATATTTTCATTTAACCGCCGACGAATATGACCATTTAGAAGATTTTAGCAATATTAAAAGATATGGATTTGTTGACAGAAGTGAAACATCAATAAGTTTTGATGGTGTTAATACATTTACTTTAACCGATAACGGCAGTGGTTGGTCATATTTTAGAAACGGTAGAATGTTTACAATTACAGGAAATAAAACTGTAAACTTAACTTCAACTCCGCCTGCGGCTAAAGGCAAGTATTATATTTTTATAGATGATGAAGTTGGGACTTTGTCTGTTTCTCAAACGCCGTGGACTTTAAACGACACAAAAGTTGTCGTGTCAGTAATTGCGTGGGACAATGCCTTAACGCCAAAGTTCCAAATGGCAGATGAAAGACATACTGCTTTGTGGGATAGACAATCTCACAGATATCACCATTTAGTAGATGGTACAAAATTAATTGCAGGGTCGGAGTTGAATGGATATGTTTTAAATAGCGGCACAAATACTAATAAAGTGTTTGAGATAACAGAAGCCGCAATTGCAGACGAAGATATATTTTTAACTCTTGACGCTTTTGCAAAACCAAATGGTACAGATAGTGTATATACAGTATTGTATAGAAACGCATCGTTGCAGTGGCTTTGGAATTTAAGCCCTATGCCGTTTAAATATACCACAACAGGCTTTATTGAATATGATAATAATGGAACTTTAACGCCACTAACAAACAATAATTTTACTAATACTTATTTATTAGTTTCTAATATTCAAGGTCAGTCTAGGTTTATGTTTGTAGTTGGTCAAAGTGTATTTTCAAATGCGGCAAGTGCATATGCTGAAAGGTTTGAAACGTATAATTTAGCCAATTTTATTACGGCTGAATCTGTTGCATTATATCAATTGACTTGGAAGGGTGTTATTAATGCAGGCACGGGTCAATGTGAGTTAAATAGGGTTCAAAAAATTAGCGTAAATATTGTTGCGACCAATATTGTCGCCAATCCTAGTCACAATAGTCTGAATGATTTGCAAGGCGGCACAACGAATGAATATTATCATTTAACCGCAACACAGCATACCGACTTATTAGCCACAAGATTTTGGGCATTATTAGGCGTTCCTGCAAATCTTGCAATAACAACAGAATATCAAAAAATTCTAAACACAGACACAACAAAAATTCCAACAGATACAAGCACTTATTTTACGCTAAGTGCAGACAAAAAAGATATTACTTGCGTGAGGGCAGGTGTGGTTAGAATAACTAGAACCGTAACCGTATCTTCTCTATCTGCAGGTATTAACCTATTTCTTATACCCACTATTAATGGAACTCAAACAGCACAATGCACAGCACAAGAACAGCAACGTGCAGTTGGGACGACGACCAAAGATATTGGTTATTCATATTATCTTTCTGTAAACGCAGGAGATGTAATATCTTTATGGGCTAAAGGCTCAGACGCAAGTACATTAACATATGTTAACGCAAGAACAACAGTAGAGTATATTTAAGGAGGTAAGAATTATGGCAAAAATTGCGCAGTGTGGTGGATTAATGTTGGGCGATATGCTTGACAATGTAGGTGGATAGGTAGTAATCAAACCGATGGCAAATCAGGCGGCATCAGAAGAAACAACTAGTCCTACCGTAGCAGAATTTAATGCGCTTTTAGCAAAACTTAAAGCCGCAGGATTTATGGTAGCCGACTAGTAAGAATTATTAACAAGGATGGTAAAGGGTGGATAAAAAAGTTTATCGGCAATGTGTGTACTTGGCGAATCTTGACGGGATAGGTAGTGAGCAACAGGGGCTAAAGATTGTGATTTGTGTTAGTAATAATGCACATAATCTGAACGCCCCTACCTTTACTTGTATTCCTTTGACTAGTAAAAATAAAAACGAACTGCCAGTACATTATAAACTGGATACCAGTAAATATAATTTCTTATGGAAAGAAGAAACGACTGTTTTGTGCGAATCTCTTTGTGTGATAGATAAATCAAGAGTACAACGATTTATTGGTAGAATTGACGATGACGATATGTTAGAAATAGAAAGGCGTTTGATGATACAATTAGGAATATTAGATTAAGGAGATTTTAGTGTGGATATACAAGAATTAGCATTAGAGCAACAGTCGCTCCGAAAGAGGGTTGGAGTGTTGGAACAAAAACAGGCGGTTAGCGACATATTGGCACAGCAGAGTATTGAAACAACCAAAGAACTTAGTTTAACTCTTAAAGAATTTAGCATCACGCTAGTTAATATTAATAATTCGTTGGCAAGAAGTGATGAGAAGATTGAGGAAGTCAGCAAAATGATTTCCAAAATCGACGGTAAAGTTAGTTCGCTAGAGGAAAACTTTGAAGAAAAGGTTGACTGCTTAGAGGCTAATATATCTAAAGATGTAGGAGTTCTAAAAGACAGAATAGATACTGTAGAAGAAAAGGGCAAATTTGATTTTATATTATATGTTAAGCAGAATTTTGTGACAATAATGTTGGCACTTGGCGCTTTAGCATATATCATAACGAATATAGTTAAATAGAATGAGAGGGACGAAATGACTTTAATAACAATATTGATTGTTGTAGCAATCACGACTATGATTTATCTATCAATTATCTTGACAAAATTTTTAGATGATTTTATTAAATCTAAAGCGGAATCAAATAGTGCGGAGTTTTTAAAAACATACTTTAAACACGCTAATAATATCTTATACGATGTTGTTGACGAAGCATATGATAGGGTCGCAAAAGACGGATTAACTGAAAAAGAATATTGTAATAAATTACTTATTTATACTAAAAAGAAGTTTGAGGCAATTATGGGTAAAGAAGTACGATATGTAATTGAACATATGATTTCTTATGACGAGTGGTTGCTACTCGCAATCAATAGGGGTAAAAGAATATATTAGGATGCTGTTTTGGGGCTATCACAGCCCCGTACAGCGTCTTTTATTGGTTATTAGTATAAATGTATTAAAGGAGATTTAAACATGGTAGAATTAAACATGGCATACGTAACAGACGTTAATTTTGACGTTGTAATTAAATGTTATATCACCCCCGCAGAGATGGAAGTTATTGTAACTAATATGGTTGCGGAAGAAGATGTATTTAAGCGAGAACTTTTAAGAAAGTATTACATATTGAAGTATTGTACAGATATTGAAGTCGATGAAGATTTTGATTTAGAACTTGCTGTCGGCAGTGGATTGTTTGAAGCAATTGAAATGAATATTGTTAATTATGAAGAAGTAGATGATATGATTGACAAGATTGAAAATCCGACATCATTGCTGAAATCGTTCTTAACAAATATTGAATCTAAGATTCCTGACCAGAAGACTCAGAAACAGATGTTGACTAAACTGCAAAAAATGAGCAAAGAGATGTCGAAAAATGAGTAGCGATATATATAGTGGTTTAGTATTTAAGAGCGCAATTGCACTTGATTATGCTATGGAAAAACTGCTAGAACAACTTAAAATCAACATTGAAAAAATAGTATATGGTGCAGGTTCGCCAAACTATTATGAGAGAACTATGGAGTTTTTAAATAGTTGGGAAACATCTAAACCAATCATTAAGGGCAATATAGTTGAGTCAGAATTGTTTCAAAATACTTTTGCAATGCAATCCGACCCTGATAATTTTACACATGGCAGTTATTGGTACACTAATAATGATGTGCGAGAATTTATGGCAGAGATTATATTTGAGGGTTTATCAGGGCCGATGTTTGGCACAGGATTTTGGTCAGTTGCAAGAGACGCATGGACTCCAACTTTAATTCATTTAGAGAATGGTGACTTTGACAGATGGTTTGCCGATGCTATGCGTATGCAGGGCGAAGATTCATTTACGTTTAATATCTCATTCACTTAAAGAGGTACAATATGAGCAAAACACTAGGGTTAGATATGAGTAGCAACAAAAGCGGCTATGCTCTATTTGACGATAAAAATTTAATTACATATGGGTTGTGGGAACCAAAAGATAAAATGGAATGGCGAGACAGAGTAATATACATGGGAGAGCAGTTAGATGACTTTTTAAAGCATAATGAAGTCAACCAAGTATATTGTGAAGATGTTCCTTTAATGATGAAAAATCCACAGACACTCAAAATGCTTAGTGCTTTGCAAGGAGTATTAATGGGTGTCTGTGTTGCAAATAATGTTAAAGT
>DUKX01000240.1 GCA_013329085.1 Methanofastidiosum sp.
GATTTTGGGATAAGACAAAATAAAAGAAAATTGGTAAAACTTATATATTAGTTAATAAAAAATTAAACAATGTCTTGATAAACTAAGTTTAACTTGGTTTATTAGGCTAAAAAAAGGGGGTTTGAAAAATGGTAAGAGAATCATGGAGTAGTAAAACAGGTTTTTGGTTAGCTGCTGCTGGTTCAGCTGTAGGACTAGGGAATATCTGGCGTTTCCCGTATCTTACCGGTGCAAACGGTGGGGCTGCGTTCGTATTAGTATATTTAGCCATAGTCTTAATATTGGTGTTTCTGTAATGATAGCTGAATTTGTAATCGGTAGATCAACACAGCTTAACCCCGTTGGGGCATTCCAAAAGCTCAAAGGAGGAGTTTGGCCTATTGTAGGATGGCTGGGAGTTGCTGCAGGATTTATTATATTATCATTCTACTCAGTCATTGGAGGATGGACAATAAAGTATATAATAAGTTCATTTACTGGACTAATTAACCCTTCAACAGATGCTACCGGCTATTTCCTTGGATTTATAGGAAATGGGCCACAGACAGTTTTATTCCACGCTATTTTTATGGCAATCACAATCTATATTGTATACAAAGGAATTGGCGAAGGGATTGAGAGCTGGTGTAAAATATTAATGCCCACACTTTTCGTGCTATTATTAGTGCTTATAGTCAGAGCAGTAACATTACCCGGCGCAGGAGCAGGGATTAATTTTTACCTAAATCCAGATTTCTCAAAAATAAATAGTTCTAGTTTAATAGCGGCACTTGGACAAGCATTCTTCTCACTTTCTCTCGGAATGGGTGCAATGATTACCTATGGAAGCTACTTGGGTTCAAAAAAGACATCTTTGCCTCAATCAGCAGCTACAGTCACATTGCTCGATACCGGAGTCGCAATCTTAGCTGGATTTGTTATATTCCCTGCAGTGTTTGCATTTGGAGTTGCTCCTGGAGCAGGCCCTGGACTTACGTTTATAACATTGCCCCAAGTCTTTGCCTTAATGCCTGGAGGTGCCATATGGTCGGCATTATTCTTCGTACTACTATTGTTTGCCGCAATTACATCTGCTATTTCTTTACTAGAAGTAGTGGTAGCCTATATGGTTGATAATGTTAAATGGGCTAGACAAAAAGCAGCTTTAGTAATAGGGGGGGCAATCTTTCTTTTAGGTGTTCCTTCAGCTTTATCCCAAGGGGCGATGCCAATAAACATTCTAGGACTGCCTTTCTTGGATGCTATGAGTCTTCTATCGGACATAATGCTTCCACTAGGCGGTATGTTAATTGCACTATTTGTAGGATGGGTAATAGTGGATGTTGCAAAGAAGCAAACAACTATAGAAGGCAAGTTCGCACTTCAACCTGTTTGGATTTGGATTCTTAGAGTTGTAGCCCCTATTGTAATATTCGTTATATTCTTCAATGCAGTCCGGGCATTACTTAGCTCAATCGGGCTTTAATACAAATTTATTATTTTTTATTTTTTTTAACAAAAATTTCTGGTGAGTCAATGGCTGACTGTTTGTACATGGAAGATTCTTACTTAAAAGAATTTGATGCTAATGTAATATCGGCTAAAGAGAGATACATAATACTAGACAAAACTTCATTTTATCCAAATAGCAGAGGAGTGGAGTGGGACACTGGCAAAATCATAAGCAAAAAAGATGGAAAAGAGTACAATGTTATTTATGTGGGTAAATTTGAAAGGGATATAAGTCATGAAATTGATAAAGAAGGACTTATAGCAGGGGATGAAGTGCATTGTTTTATAGATTGGGGCAGAAGATACAAGTTAATGAGATATCATACTGTAGCTCATCTGATCTCTGGCGTATTTAATAGAAATTACAACTTATTGATAACAGGCCATCAATTGACACCGGAGAAAGGAAGAATAGACCTCAATATGGAAAAATTTGATATTGAGTTTATCAAAAAAAATAATTGATGAAGCAAATGAAATTATAAAGAAAGACTTACCTGTGGATATTTATTACAAAAACATTGAAGAGGCTAAAAAGGATCCATCTCTTTTCAAACTAGCTATGGAGTTCCCTCATGAAGTTAAGGAATTAAGAATTGTCGATATTAAAGGATTTGACGCTCAAGCTGATGGCGGGTGCCATGTCAAAAGTTTAAAGGAAATCGGCAAGATATTATTCCTTGAAGCTGTCAATAAGGGAAGAAACAATAGAAGAATATACTTTACTCTTGAAGACCACGAATAATTTAATAAGCAGCTTATTTATCATCTTTTCATGAAAAAGGACTATTGGACCATTATTATTTCTGCAATCTTTTTTGGTCTAATAATCCCGGGTGGACAATTTTTTTCTAATCTAGGTTTTTCTCTTTATGAAATCTCAGTCTACTCTTTATTGTTTCTTTTTGTGTTTACATTGCCAATAATTGTTATTAAAAAAACAATTCCCATTAGACGAGATAATCTTTTATTTTTTGTATTGTATGGCCTTATTGGAGCTTTATTACAATTGACACAATATGGGGGCGTTATATTTGGAACGCCTGTGGCCATTGTTGCCCTATTACTTTACACACAACCTATATGGACAACTTTTTTTGGGAGGATACTACTCAATGAAAAAATAACTAAAATGAAATTATTGGCAGTGATGATTGCATTTCTTGGTGTGGTCTTTCTTCTTTCTCCGTGGAATATTAGTAATGTTGGCAGTACAAAAGGTTTGATTTCTTCCTTACTTGCTGGAATATTCCTCTCTCTATGGGTCATCTTTGCTAGAAAAACAGGCATAAATAAAGACTATTACATAAATACAGTCTCAGCTTATTCTTTTATATCATTTGTTTGGTTAATACTTTTATTTCCTGTAATTAAATTCTTCTATCAAAATGAATATCTGACAAGACTATCCTATAATTTCCCAATTAGTTATTGGACGTATTTTGGTTTATTTTGCCTAATTGCTGCATTCTTACCAAACTCATTATTCTACAAAGCTATCGAGAAAGTAGAAGCGTCAAAAGCTGGGATAATACTTCTTCTAGAGCCAGTTGTTGCATCTATCGTGGCGATGATAGTATTTAGCCAGTATCTTAATTCAAGTATATTTGTAGGTGGGGGATTAATCCTAATATCAAATTATTTGGCAATAAAAGAGTAGTAATAGATTGCAATATATTTATATAACTCAGAATAACATTATTTATATGAAAAAAAGTGAGATCCCAAATGAAATAGATTCTTATTTAGGTGTTATACTTTGTGGCATATGCTTAAAGGTGTGCCCTTGGGGGAAGAATTAATAAATACATGGATTTATATAAATTAATTTGATATTAATAAAATCCCACATACAAATTATTCTAACATGCTAAAATATTTATATATATTACACGGGGAACATATAAATGAAAGATGAAGAGAAATCTAAAGAACAATTGTTAGAAGATATCACACAACTCAAAGAAGATTATCGATGCTATAAATTTCTTTTTGATAACGCCCCTCTGAGTTATATCTCAATTGATAAAAATGGAAGAATTATAAAAGCTAATAGAACCTGTCTTGAATACTTAAATTATTCTGAAAAAGAACTTATTGGAAATTATTTAAATAAATTTATTGCTCAAGAATATCTTGAAGATTTTACAATTTTTTTTGATAACTTTCTTGAAAAAGGTGTTGCAAAAGACATAGAGTTTGAAATATTAAAGAATGATGGTACAAAAATTTTGTTTTCTATTAATGGCAAAATTGCCTATGATAGCAAAGGGCATTGCATAAAGGGCCATTTAATTTTAAATGATATTAAGGAAAAAAGAACAGTGATAGAAGCAATAACTGCAGGTAGGCAAAGATTATATTCTCTATTGGAAGAATTGCCTGCTTATGTATGTGTTTATGGCCCAGACCTTTCAATGAAATTCGTGAATAGATATCTAAGAGATAATTTTGATTTGGCCGATGGAAAAAGTTGTCATAAGATATTCCATGGTTTTGAAGATAGAAGTCAAGAGCCGTGTTCATCCTGTCCTGTTTTAGATGTGTTCTCAACTAATAAAATAAATATTAGTGAAAGAACTCAAGTTAATGGAAAAACTTACCAAATTTATGATTTTCCATTCAAAGATTATGATGGAACTATGCTTACTGTGGAAATGGGTATTGACATAACAGAAAGAAAAAAAATCCAAGAAGAACTTCAAACAAGAGAGAACACACTAAATGGAATATTCGCATCCGCTCCTATTGGTATTGGACTTATTAATGATAGAAAAATACAATGGTGTAATTCAAGAATGTGTGAAATGACTGGTTATTCTTATGAAGAGCTTAATAAAAACGACACTAAATTATTTTATGAACAAGAAAAAGAATATACTCATGTAGGGAGAGAACTAGAAATGAGCCATGAAGCAAATAAAATGGTAGATCTAGAAACAAGATGGAAAAGAAAAAATGGAAGTGTTTTTGATTGCCATCTTAGAAGCAGCCCCCTTGATCCATCAAATCCTAAAAAGGGGAATATTATCACAATTATGGATATTACAGATAGAAAAAAAGCTCAGATTCAACTTGAAGAAAATATACAGTACATTGCCTTTTTAATTGACAATATAAGGAATCCTTTATCTATTATAAGTGGCTACGCCGAACTTAAAATAGAAGACGAAAGAATGAACAGAAAAATACTGAATCAAGTAGACAAAATTGAAGATTTGATAGAAGGCTTAGACAAGGGATGGATTGATTCAGAAGATACAAAAGATTTTTTGAGAAGTTTCATGTAAATCATTTGGAAAATAGAAACTAATAATACTTTATTGTTTTTATAAAGAAAAGAAGTATTAAAATAATATAAAGAAAGATTAATCCATCAAAAATATTGCCGCGGCTAGAGCAGTTGTCCATTTACCACATGCATCGCCTTTTGTTGCAATGGCAATGCTTTCACTGTCAATTATTTTACCGCTTGCTTTGTATATCTCGTTTCGTTCATCCCACGCTGTATCAGGATTAAAATCTATCCCCAAAGTCGTTGCTAACATCGTGGCGGCAAGATCTTCTGCATAATCGCCAGAAAACTTTTCATCCTGCCCAAACATGTGAACTTCACTTAGGTATCCATAAGTACCTTTCTCTGCTGGCACTGCAAGTCCTACGGCAGAGGATAATTGTCTATGGGGCTCATCTGTAGCATTTCTTGCCATTACACAATAAGTGATTTGGCCTGCCCTCAAACATTTAAGTCCTTCTTCCCGAGGTATAATTTCACAATGAGGGGGAAGAATACTTGATACATAAACAAGATTACATTTTTCAATTCCGGCTTCTCTTAGTGCAAGCTCAAAAGACTGAAGTTGGTCTTTATGAACTCCTTTTCCTTTAACAAAGAACACCCTTTTAGGCACCATGGTTTAAAACTATAATATTGGTATTTAAGGGTTTTGGACCGCAATTATTAGACAAATACCCCTTTAATCCTTTAATAGAAAGTATTAATCAAATTGATTACTAATAACTTAATTAAAAAAAGATAAAACAGATGATATAACTTTAAATCTGAAATAGAGTTATTATATAACTTAGAAACTAATTATAATTCATTATTAATCTTTTTAAGAGTAAATAATTAATTTATCAAAATATTCTAAAACCTTATAAATATTAATTAAAGACAAGAATAATATGCTCCCTATTGCAGACGAAAATTTTTCTGTAGAAAGACCTTATATCACATATGGGTTGATAATCTCAAATATTCTCTTATATGCAATTAATTTTCTTACTGGAGACTCATTAAACAACATATTTGCTTTTGTTCCAAAAAATTTTCTTTTAGGCATGGAACCTTGGACAATTATTACTCATCAGTTTATGCATGGTGGATGGGGGCACCTTCTAGGAAATATGTGGTTTCTTATAATATTTGGCGACAATATTGAAGCAACTATTGGGAAGGGAAAGTACCTTATTTTTTACCTACTCTGTGGGATTATTGCTGCACTTTCACATATGGCATTTAATCTTGAGTCAATTATACCAACGGTAGGTGCGTCCGGTGCTATATCAGGGGTTCTAGGGGCATATATAATTCTTTACCCGAAAAATAAGATTAGTACAGTAATACCTTTTGGATTTATTAGGATCTATAAAGTTGAAGCTCTTTATTACCTTGTGATATGGTTTGTTCTACAATTAGTATTCAATTTTACTGATCCATATGGGGGAGTTGCTTATATGGCGCATCTTGGCGGATTTGTTGGGGGTGCTGTTCTAATAATATTATTTGGGGGAAAAAAGAAAAGAGCCCAAAATGATTCCCTTTATACGTGGGAGAATCACTATGATAAAGCTTAAAGACCCTATTCATGGCGAAGAGCCTTTTGAATCTCTTTTATACAAAAGAAGATCAGTACGGAGTTTTAATTCTTCCAAAATTTCATTTCAACAGTTATCGAATCTTCTTTTTGCTGCTTATGGGGTAAGAAATAATGGCCCTTACAAAACAGTCCCTTCTGCAGGGGCGTTGTACCCTTTATCAATTTACGTTGCAATTGGAAAAGAATCTCTTGCAGAACTTAAAGCCGGCGTTTATAGATATATGCCCATTACAAACAGTCTTGAACTTGTTAAAGAGGGGGATACTAGGAGAATTATTGCAATAAGTTGTTTGGGTCAAGCATTTATTTCAAAAGCACCAGTTTCAATTATTATTTCTGCTAACTTTGAAAGAATGAAATACAAATACGGCAATCGAGGGATTAGATATGCCATTATAGAATCAGGACATTCATGTCAAAATCTCGAACTTGCAGCCATATCACTAGGACTTGTTTCATGCCCTGTCGGTGCTTTTTCTGATAACGATATAATTAAAGCCATAGGCCTATCTGATTATGAAATACCTATTTATGTTGTACCTATCGGATATGAAGAAAAAGAATAAAAATTAAGATTTTTGTTTTCTAATAAAAGTATCCATCCCAACTTCTATAATTATTGCCAAGATTATTAGTATCACAGATACTGCAGCTGTCAATGCTACATCATTTTGAATCCCATAAAAAGGGTCTGTTCTCTTAATGTAAATACCTAATAATGCCCAGACTATAACAAGACTATATGCCACGTCCTTTCTTGTAATAATCATTAATAGCGTAATAATCAAGGCTACAATAATTACAATCATTGCCCAGATTACTTCACTTATTCCAAGTCCATCCCAGTTAATTGTTACAAGAAATGCTGTTACATTTGCAATAGTTGCAACAGTTATCCAGCCAAGGTAAACACTTATTGGAACCTGGATAAATATTCTTTCTTTTCTTGATACTATTTCTTTCCCTACTCCAAGATTTAGGTATATTTTTAGGAGAGACCCGAATAGAACTAGCGTTATTAGCACTGATAGTAGTACTTGCTGATAGTGCCATGCAAATATCCAAGACATGTTTGCAAGTCCTGCTAAGAAGAAGTAATATGATGTTTTCTTTATGAAAGGCATTTTAATTTTTTCTTTTTTGAATAAATCTCTTGCTTGGTAGGCCGCGAACATTATTAATAAAATATAGAGGTTTATGATTAACCCC
>DUKX01000033.1 GCA_013329085.1 Methanofastidiosum sp.
TTTAGATAAACTAATAATAATAAATTTGAATCCAAAATGATTATTTTTCAATAAGATTTAAAACATGATTTATTAATCTTCATTATATACAGAGTAGACTATTACAGTTATACATTTGGAGGCTAAGGGGTGGCAAAGAAAAAAAAAGTTCCAATATCCTTTTGGGAAGAACAACTTGTAAAGGAGAAACAAGAAAATAAAGATCCGGAGAAAGTAAAATTCATAAGAAATGTACTTATTTCTGAATATACATCTCTTTATGAGAAATATTTGGATAAAGGAAATTATAAAAAAACAAATGAAATAAATGATAAGATTCATGAATTAAAGAAAGAGATAGATGTTATTTCAAAAGAGGAAGTAGTTTGGCTATTTGAAAAAAAGGCCCTTGATTATTTACAGAATTCTTCTTATGATGAAGCAATTTCATATTTCAAAATAGCATTAGAAAAATCATTAAATATTTCCACGATTAAACCTGAAGAAATTAAAAATATCAAAGAAAGTTTAAAAAAATCCTACTTTGAAAAAGGATCTTCAAGCTTAAATCAGAATAAATTCGATGACGCGATAGTTTCGTTTAAAAAAATCTTAGATTTTTGCATAGAAAACAGCGGTAAAAAATCTGAGGAAACTAAAGAAGCTCTAAACAATTTAATAATGTGTTACAATCAAAAGGGAGAATATTTTGCTAAACGAGATAGATTTGAAGATGCAATAAACGCTATAGATAAAGCTATTGAAATAACTAATGATATGGGTATTGAAACAGAAACTGCAAAATCAGCAAAAAAAAATATAGCAAAAATACAGACTTTATTTGCTTTTAATCAAATTGATAAAGGACTTTATGATTTGGCCATATCAAATCTAAAAAAAATTTTGGACATGTCACTACAACTATATGGAAATGATTCAGACGACTACATTGAATCCAAAAATAATCTAATTAAAGGATACAATGCAAAAGGTAAGAATTTTCTTGAAAAGAGTAGATATGATGATGCGATTTCAACATTTGAAAAATCTCTTGAACTAGTAAAAGAGGACAAGAGCCATTCTAGTAAATATATCAACGATTCGATTGACGGAATAATTAAATCATACTACCAAAAATCATGCGCATATGAAGAATATGACAAATATGAAGAAGCTATTATAAATTTAGAAAAGGCATTGAAGATAGCATCAAAACATCAAGTTAACAAAATAAGAATTAGTTATATCACAGATAAATTATTTTTAATATTAAAAACTCAATATGAAACAGCTTCTAGGAATTATAATTCTCAGAAAATGAAAGAAATACTTGATATCGCTTTGAATCTTATAAGAAGTGGCTATAACTCTATTAATTTTGATGAGAATACCATAAGAATATATTTTGAAAGAATAAGAAATCAGAGAACAGAAGAAGGTCACAAGAAGTCTTATGAAAAACATCAAGAATATACAAGAGAAGACAAGAAAGAAAAACAGGAAAAGAAAAAAAGTGTAGTTGATGAAATATCAATTAAAGAGCTAGTTATCAAATTTGAATTGGATGATAATGGAACTATAACCAAAGAATTGATAAAAGAACAGTATAGGTATTGGGTTGATCTTCTACACCCGGATAAAAATCTAAATAAAAGTGATGCAACTATAAAAAAGGCGGAAGAAAAACTAAAAGAGATAAATACAATCTATAAAAAGTTAATTGAACATTTTCCTTAGATCATAAGTTCATCAGATTACTTTTCCTAGCTCTTCAGCAGCTCTTTTCATATCTAAGAAAACTAATCCCAATTTCGCATCTTTCCTTGCTAAAGTAGTGAGAACTGCTTCTTCACCTGCACCCATGAGAATGATATACCCATTCTGTCCTTTGACGAAAACTTCTTCAAGACTTCCTTTCATAAGCTCCTTTGAAGTTCTTTCACCTAAGGAAAGCATAGCTGCAGACATTGCAGCGACACGGTCTTCTTCAACATCATGTGGTAGGGCGCTAGCTATTACCAATCCATCTGTTGAAACTATGGCAGAAGCTTCTATATCGGGAGATGCCCCACTTAGATCTTTTAACATTTCAGTTAATTTTTCTATTCGACTGGCCATTATATCACACCTATATATTAATCTTTAAATTTTTCGAATGAAACTAAACAAGGAGTTTCTTTGTTAAATTCAAATTTATACATATATTTTAGAGATTCACCTTCTTTGTTGAATTCCATTGCCCCAAGAAAGGTTATAGCCCTAAGGCATGCTATTTCTTTTCCCTCATCTATTAGTCTCGAGCAGTGAGATTTGTAGGGGCAATTAATTGCTTTAAAAGTAAAATTATTATCGTCGCCACTCATATCAAAATCTTCTTCATTCATGAAATTAGATTTAACAAGTGCTTCAATAAACATTTTTGCAGTATTGTATGGGCTAAGCCCTTTTTGAAATTCCATGTCGAGATCTTTCCAAGATTCGATAAATGGCCCAATAGCGATAGTACCCCATCTTCTGTAAAAAAGCTTTGGTTTATCAAAGAATATATTTGCGGTATTTTCAACTCCGTAAAGCCAAGCGTTCATAATGGTGCTTGTATATTTCAATTTAACATTGATGTCCATTAAATTCACCTTTGAGAATTTAGCAATTTAAATTCAATTCCCATTTGAACTTTTGATATTTAAGGTTTTCCTTGGATTATGCTTTGTTGCATAATTCCACTC
>DUKX01000024.1 GCA_013329085.1 Methanofastidiosum sp.
ATTATTCTTGGAAGTGGAATATAATTCTTAGAGTAAAAAAACCAAATTTCCGGGCAGGATCATGAGAAATTTAATCTGCTTCATTGGATTAGATGGTTCTGGAAAAACCACTCTGGCAAATCTTACACTAAAAAGACTTCAACAGGAAAATATCCAATGTAAAACCGTATGGGCAAAATTTGGATTGACAGTATATAATCAATCCAGAATAAAGTTCTCTAAAGTATTAGGAGTATCTGAAAGTGATCAAAGTGGCACCTATAGTCCAGCCAATCCGTACTTACCTGAGTTTCGGTCAGATTTATGGATAAGGGCATATATAGGATATCTACTATTTGAACACTGGATACGCCTTCTTATCAATGTCAAACTACCGCTAATGCTTGGGAAAACTGTGATCTGTGATAGGTACAATCTTGATACTATTGTCGATCTAATGGTTACGTTTGGCTATACGTACGAAGACGCTATAAGAACAGTGAAAACCATGCCTAGACTGCCGAAACCAGACAAAATATTTTACATTAAAATTTCTGCTGAGAAAGCCATCGAAAGAAAACGGGACATATACAATATAAATTACCTTGAGAAAAGATATGAAGCATATTCATTATTAGAACAGAATTTAGACCTCATAAGCATAGATGGGGATTCACCCATTGAATGTTTAGAAACTGAAATACTAAAGCAAATACATCTAAGTTAAAGGGAGAGGAAAGCATGCCACGCGTATTAATCTTGGGGTTTGATGGAATGGACAGAGAACTCATAGATGAGTTCGAAGATGATCTGCCAAACCTCAAAAAAATTCAATCTTTGTCCCCTAAATTAAGGTTGACTAGCACTTTCCCTCCAGATTCAGAGACCGCCTGGAGTAGTATATACACTGGATTAAATCCCGCCAAACACGGGGTAGTTCATTTTATTGATCCTTTAGAGAAATCACTAATGAACCAGACTAAAGATGCTGATAGCGAGTTAATTAGAGGAAATACGTTTTGGGACAAAGCAAGTGAAGGAGGAAAACAGGTCTGTATCGTACTCCCTCATATAGGCTATCCTGTTTGGCCTGTGAATGGAATAATGATCGGTAGATCATCCGTTGAGGATGATGTGCAAACATGGTCTGAAAATATACTAAATGATCAAGACCTCAATAAACTAAATACGATTAAAGGATTTCCTGGGATCGGAGGAATACCTCATGATGAATTTATTCAGAAACATAAGGACTTATTGGATTCAACGTTGAAGATTGGCTTATCATGTTATGAGAAACAAGAATGGGATATATTTTTTATTTATTCATCAATACTAGATGTAGTACCACATTTTTTCTGGAAATATCACGATGTTGAAGATCCAGACTATATAAAAGATAATCCGTTTAGCTCAGTTCTCAGAGATCTGTATATTTTACATGATAAGTTCATTGCTCAATTTTTAAATCGAATAGATACAGAAACTGTATTAATGGTAGTTAGCGATCATGGACATGGAAGACGACCAACTAAAAATATCAACATTAACGAGATTCTTAGACAGCAAGGATTCTTAGTTGAGGCAGAAAAAAGGGCATCTTCAGGTATTTTTGAGGCCTTCAAATGTCAAGCAATAGAGATCATAAGTAATCATAATCTTGAAAATATTGCTTCAAAACTGCTTCAACGACTTCCTAGTGTGAAAAAACTGTGTATCTCATCTCCAAGTATTGACTGGAAATTGACACTTGCGTACGTGACGGATCTATCTGGGATAAAAAGTTATCCATATGGTGGCATTAGTATAAATAGAGATATAATAAAAGATGATTCCATATATGAGCAAACTCGCGAAAATATAATAGATCTCCTATCCCCCGAGGTAACAAAGTCTTCAGGCTCAAGCGATCCAGCTATCCTTTGGGTTAAAAAGCGAGAAGAGATATATGATGGGCCATTTATTGAAAAGTATCCGGACATTGTATTTGAGCTAAATGAGGAATACGGGATAGGCAATAAGATTAGATGCGATGTGCTCGAAAGGAACGCCCTTCATGCAGTTGTACCTGGATCCCATAAGAGATACAATGCGGTATTGCTTATATCCAATTTAAATAGTCCTGTGGTAAGAACAAACGTTTCTTTAGAAGATATCGCTCCAACGATATTAAGTATTATCGGGCTAGATTATAGTGATAAAATTTTTGATGGTAACAGTATAATCGCAAAGTAAAATAAGGGACTCGATTATGCACCCAAAAATAGAGACTACTCATAGGATGGCATTACTCTTAAGTTTAGTTCTACTTGCTGTTATCGAATGTCTGATAATAATAACACCCCAGAGTTCTGGGTATGAAATTTCCCTATTCCAATCGTACCCCGACTTCTTTTTAGCGCTATTTATAATCATTTGTACAGTAAATATGATCGCACTATTGTGCGTATCTTCGACCTGTAGTAATCTGAATCGCAGTCGAGGTTCAGTGAATAAATGGCATTATTCACTAATTCTCCTAATAATTACAACCTTTATATTTCTACTATTACCACTACTTAGAGGATATAGATTATTCGGAAGATCTGATTCTTTGTTGCATCTTGGCGATTGTAAGAGCATTTTAATATCTGGCTATATTGACTCAGGATGCTTTTACCCTTCAATGGCAATGCAGACCGCAATGGATTCGCTAATCACAAACCTTGATATTTACACATGGTCTATTTTGATACCCGTTGTTTTTACATCGATTTATTTTATAGGAGTATATTTGATCGGATGTCACATTTCGAAGTCCAATAATGAAAAGATAATGATACTTTTATTTGGTTTTACATTGCTATTAGGAGAGGAACACACATGTTTCCGATGCACTAGTATTACATTTTTATTGATCCCCCTATTAGTATATGTATTCTTGAGATGTTTGGAAGAAAGGAGAGCAAAGGGATACACCTGGCTCTTCATCCTAGTAATAGGTGCTCTCACATTTTATCATCCAGCTGATGCACTACTGTGCATTTTACTGCTATCCTGTATAGTTTTAGGCGATTTTTGTATATATGCATTTAATAGTTTTGCAACCCCAACTATGGTTCAACGCACCGAAAGTACTAAGCAAGTATTCAGTGATCTAAAGTTATTACGTACCTCAACAAAACTGAGGTTTATTAGTATCATTTTACACGGTTATGCAACAGAGAGAAGAAGATATTTAAATATCCTTTTCCGTTCGATAGCAATAATATTAGTAGTGCTTTTGAGTTGGCTCCTTTCATTTTCGATGATTCATGATGATATCAAGATGGTTTTTAAAACACTAGTAGAAATTGACACATCAGCATCTCAAGTCAATTATGCATTTAATCTAGTTGAGATGTATGGTGTATCGTATTATGACGTAGCATTGGAAGCAATCAAAATTTATGGGGGTCAAATATCATTTATTCTCTTAGGTATCATTTTCACTTTAACAGTTGTGTTTAATTTTAAAGGCATTAGATCTCATTTAAATGATTATAGTTATTGTTTCATAATCGTCTTTATTGTATTTCTGGTTCTTACAATAATTTTTATGGGACTTAATCTTATAATTGGATGGCAACGGGTAATAAGATACGGTTTACTAGCATCGCTCATAGTCAATGGAACTTGTCTACACGCTGCCATTCAGGTGGCTAAGGAAAATAAGCGTAAAACGTGCATAAAAATTTTGTCACTTGCAGTTATTGCAATGCTCACATTAACATATTTCTGTGGTTTTGTGACTGCAATCCCCACACCCCTAACCAAAAAAACAAACGTACAAGTTACAGACATGGAGCTCCATGCTGTAGGTTGGTTAAATAAATGCTCTAATAAATTTGTACCGATCACTTCACTTAATTTTGAACCTTATCGATTATCTTTTGCATTGGTAGGTCGCTCGCATGTGAATGAAATTGGAAACCTTCGTGGCTGGTGGCATCCAGACTTTCGGCCACCCGAACACTTTAACTATAACTCTGTATCTTTCTTTGGAGAGTCAATCTCATATGACTACTATCTTAGTATCTCAACTCTAGCTAGGCAAATATATCAACGGGTATATCCAGAATATTCGCATACCTGGCCATATAGTCCAAGTGATTTTGCTCATTTAGAGGTAGATAACTCTGTGAAAAAAATTTACTCGAATGGTGAGTTAGACACATATTATATTAGTCACTCTGAGAATAGGATAGCGTAAATGTCAATGGCGGTGTAAAATTCCTC
>DUKX01000003.1 GCA_013329085.1 Methanofastidiosum sp.
CCCATGCCCAATCATCACCTTCACCCGAAATATTAAGCTCTGTGGTCTTAAGTTCGTCTAAGAATTCCCCAGAAGACATTATATCTTGAGTATCTACAATTCCCACTATTCCGCCATCATTTCCCAAGACCATGAAAAAATTGGATTTGCTGTAAACCATGATCATAAGTGCAGATCTGAGCGGAGTATCCTGCCAAATGCATGGTACTTCTTCTTTAATATATTTTTGGCAAGGGTCGTTTAAATCAAGTTTTGATATACCATTCATTACAATATCTCGAACGGCCACAACACCCATGAGTTTCCCATTAGAAATAACTGGAACTCTTGATAAATTATTATCTATAAGGATTTTAGCAACTTTTTTTATTCCGTCTCCTTCTTTGACTGATTTAAACTCTCTACTCATTACTAAAGCTATTTGATCTTCATTAGGATTTTTTATTATGTCATCCAAAGAAATTATTCCAACAAGTTCTTTTTCTTTGTTTATGACTGGTAAATCTGGCTTCTTGTATTTTTGCATTTTTTCGAGAGCTTCATTAACTGTTGCAGGTATGGTCACCGAAATTACATCTCTAACCATTACTTCTTCTACTTTTATCATAATATCACGAAACAATTTAGTCAGCAGAACGTGCTTTAAGATAAAGTAAGGTATATAAAGCTTTTTATATTTGTTTTTTGGCGGATTAAACATGAATACTAAAACAGTTGCACCAATTATAGTATCGCAGTTTGAACTCTGATGTTGGTAATGTGGGCTGTTTATACAGCAGAATACAGGGATGAATATATGAAGATTGGAGTATGCGGAATTAGTTGTGAAAAATGTCCAAAAATGACTAGAAAACAATGCCCTAATGGGGATAGAGGATGTTTACCGAAAGAGAACAAGTTTTGCAAGATAGCAACTTGTGCTTACGAGAGGAAAATAAATCTTTGTTTTGAATGTCCGGATTTTCCTTGCGAAATAACAAAGTCTGGGCCAATAATTTATGGGTACTGCCAGTATCTGGCAAGTAAAGAATAAAGGACATGATTTATTATTTTTACCTAAGTATTTATTAACTAAATAATAAAATTAAAATTAATGGGATGGAAAGAGAGAAAAGCCGTTAGAAAAAAAGTAGCTTCTGATCGTGTAAAAGAACTTCTAAAGTCCTCAGAGTTACATAAGAATGATGAAATTCTATCAACAAATTCTATAAAAACAGCTGTGGCTATCTCTAGACGCCATAAAATAAGAATATCTTCCAAATTTAAGAGAAAATTCTGTAAGAAATGCTTTACTGTTTTTATCCCAAACAAAACGGTTAGAGTAAGAACTGGAAAAGGGAAAGTGACATTTACCTGTTTAAATTGTGGCAATATAAAAAGAATACCTTATCTTAAAGAAAAGAAAATTCAAAGTAATATAAAAATAGAGAGCTAGATACTTTGAATTTTATATTTGTTCTGGAATCAGAGAGATAACTCGCCCTCAACTATATCAAATATTACTTTCTCAACACCTATTGGGCTTCCATCTAGTACTTCAAGAGCATTATCTATCTTCTTTTCCTTATCAGAATAAAGAGTGTAAAGATCTTGACCCTTTGTTACTTTCTCGCCTTTTTCAACATGGAAATAAATTCCGGCTCCCTTGTCATCTGGCGCCCCACATGCCCTAGCAATCATATTTATCATTCGTGTATCCATGAAGTCTATCCTTCCCTCGATTTCTGATTTCACTGTATGTTTATAGGTGCCAACTGGGATATTTTCTGGTTTAATTTTGGGATCTCCTCCCTGCTCAGCTATAATCTCCCTAAACTTAGATAATGCTTTTCCGCTATCAATCATTTTTTCTGCGATCTCTTTTCCCCTTCCTCTCTGTGCCTTGCCACCCATTTCAAATAGTAGTCCGGCTATTTCACATGACTTTTCTCTCAAATCCTGTGGTCCTTTGCCTGCTAGTACATTTAAAACATCAATTGCTTCAAGCGCCGGCCCAATTCCCCGCCCCACAGGTTTTCCCCCATATGTGATCATGCATTTTATTTCCATCTCAAGCCTCTCGCCAAGGTCAATAAAGTCTCTTGCAAGTTTCCTTGCCACTTCCATGTCCTTAATCTTAGCATTCTTGCTTACAGGTATATCTATAACTACTTTTTGAGACCCTGAAGCTTTTTTCTTTGCAAGAATACTGGCAAGAAGTAGAGATTGAGGATCTAATCCCAGAGGATTTCGTATTTTTATCAGTTTGTCATCAGCTATTGCTAAATCAACACCCCCGCCCCATACTATGCAACATCCTATTTTATCGACGATCCTTTCGATTTCATCTTTATGAAAACTGACGTCACAAAGTAATTCCATTGTGTCAGTTGTTCCAGCTGCACTTGAAATGGCTCTTGAGGATGTTTTAGGGATTGTTAAACCTGCAGCACCTAAAATAGGAACCATAACCATAGTCGTCCTATTGCCTGGTACCCCACCTATGCAGTGTTTATCAAAAACAGGTTTTCTTTTAATATTTAGAGTCTGGCCTGTGTTTACCATGCTAGTAATTAGATTAATTACTTCTTCATTAGAAAGCCCTCTAGTATATATTGCAGACACAAAAGCAGAAAGCTCGACATCGCTTAATCTGTTTTCAACTGTGTCTTCGATTATATCAAATATTTCTTCTTTAGCTAAAGAAAGCCCATCTAATTTCTTCTTTATGAAATGAACGGAATCGGGAGGAGGGGCTAACGTTACCTCAGCGTTAACACTGCATGATAAATCCATTTTTTTACACAGATACTCATAGAGCCCAACTTGACCTTTGGCAACTACTTTTTCTGTTAAATCTACAACAGCAACAAACTCCTCTTTTCCCAACTTTACATTGACTCTGCCAAGTCTTCTGACCCCAAGAAACTTAGCATCGTCTTTATGCATTAGAACAAGCGGATAATCTGTAGCTTCAATATCCAGAATTTTAATCTTTAATAACACGAAAATCTCCTTAAGAAAAGAATAATTAAGAGTATTTATAATTAACCCTAAATAAATAATAAAAAATTAAAACCTAGGTTCCTGATTCCCATGATGAAAGATATTCTTCCTGCTCTTTTGTCAAAGTATCAATTAAAATCCCCATTGATTTTAGCTTTAAAGTGGCTATTCTCCTATCAATATCCAAAGGTACAGAATATACTTTATTCTCTAGCTTTTTCCCCTCTTTAGAAAGATACTCTGCGGACAAAGCCTGATTTGCAAAACTCATATCCATAACTGATGCTGGATGACCCTCAGCAGCAGCAAGATTTATCAGTCTGCCTTCCCCAAGGAGGTATATTTTCTTACCTTCTTTCAATACATATTCTTCAACAGAATCTCTAACTGCCCTTTTAGAAGTTGATAGTTTTTCTAATGAGTTTATGTCAATTTCAACATTAAAGTGACCTGAGTTTGCAACTATGGCTCCATTTTTCATATTTTTAAAATGTTCTTCTCTAATCACATGAGTATTGCCTGTTACAGTGACAAAGATATCCCCAATTCTTGATGCTTCTTCCATTTTCATGACCTGAAATCCGTCCATAGTCGCTTCTATTGCTTTTATGGGGTCAATTTCAGTTATAATGACCTTTGCGCCCATGCCTCTTGCCCTCATAGAGACTCCTTTGCCACACCATCCGTATCCACAAACGACAAAGTTTTTTCCAGACAACAAGACATTTGTAGCCCTGATAATCCCATCAAGAGTGCTTTGGCCTGTTCCGTATCTGTTATCAAAGAAATGTTTGGTCATTGCATCATTTACTGCGATTATGGGATATTTTAATACCCCTTCTTTTTCCATGCTCTTGAATCTTACCACGCCAGTTGTAGTTTCTTCGGTACCGCCTATTATCCCTGGAAGAGCGTCACTTCTTTCCTTCATGATTGTAGAGACTAGATCTCCCCCGTCGTCCATTGTAATGTTTGGTTTGGCATCCAATACCTTATTTAGATGATCATAGTATGTGCCCCTATCTTCGCCCCTAATAGCAAAAACAGAGATGCCATAATCTTTTACAAGTGATGCGGCAACATCATCTTGGGTACTCAAAGGATTTGAAGCACATAGAAAAACTTCTGCACCGCCTTCTTTTAAAGCAATCATGAGATTTGCAGTTTCAGTTGTAACGTGGAGACAGCATCCAATTTTGTAACCTTTAAGGGTATTTTTTCTTTTAAATTCTTCTTTAATCAGTGCTAATACGGGCATTTCTCTCTGTGCCCACTCAATTCTCAGCTTTCCTTTCTCAGAAAGTGAGATATCTTTTACATCGTATAGCATCTATCCACCTGAAAAACCTACCAAAGAAAGATTTATAAATGATTGTATTCGGATTTGTATACGTGAGTTAATGAGAAAGTACATTTTTGGACTAATTTTAATTGGATTGTTACTCCTTTCAGCAGGATGCGCTATAGAAAAGAAAGTGGAGAAAGGAGATACGGTAAAAGTTGATTATGTTGGAAAACTTCAGGATGGAACAGTTTTTGACACATCTATATTAGAAGAAGCAAAAAATGCAGGTATTTACAATGAGCAGAGAATCTATGAGCCTCTAACATTAAAAGTGGGGGACGGATCAACTATTCCTGGATTTGAAAATGGATTATTGGGAATGAAAGAAGGAGAAACAAAGACTATTTCCATACCTCCTGAACAGGCTTATGGGCTGGAAGATCCTAACTTAAAGTTTACCCAGACTAAAATCTTAGAAGAAATCCCAAAAACTCAAGAGATAACAAGATTTGAAGAAATTCCAAAAACTTTCCAAGCAACAGTAAGTTCCTTTGTTACTAGATATGGACAGCAACCCATTGTAGGTATGGTCATAGATTTAGCTGATTGGCCGGGTCAAGTAGTTCAAGTAACTGGAACAGATGTTGTTATAGAACACAAGCCAGAAGTTGGAAAATCTATCACTAATGAAGTTACTACCCTTACAATAACAGAGATCAAAGATTCAAGTATAGTATTAAGATATGACCCCAAAGTTGGAGATCTTTTACCAACTGAAATCGGGAATTTGATGGTACTTGAAGTAACTGACACGGTAATGAAAGTAGAGGCAATGCCACAGAAACAAATCGAAACAGTATTTGGAATGGCAAATGTTGTTGAATCGGGAGATAAATATCTAATTAAAGTAAATCCAAAAGTTGGAGATAGTATAATATATCAAAACCAAATGGGTGAAGTAGTTGAGGTAACAGCAGATAGTTTCGTTGTCGACTTCAATCACCCACTCGCAGGCGAAACTCTATACTTCACAGTAACAACTGTAATCCTTGAAAAAGGTAAAGAAACAGGATTCTTTGAAAAATACAGGCTTTTCATATTTGGTAGCCTTTTGATAGTCGTATTTGCAGCTGCATATGTCTTCATGACAAAGTTCTATTCCAAAGAAGAAAAAGAGAAGAAAAAAGAGAAACCAAAAGCAAAGAAAACCAAGGCAGTCAAAGAAGAAATGAATGGCGAGCTAAAAGAACTTGCGTCGACCGTTGAAGAAGTCCAAAAAGGACTTGACACTAAGAAAGAGAGTAAAGCCAAACCAAAGAAACCAAAAGCAAAGAAAAAGACTTCGAAGAAGAAAGAGTGATACAGTTTAAGGTGAAACTCTAAAATGAAATCTAATAAAAAATTTATTTTTTTAATATTTGCTATTTTTGTTCTTATAACTGCAACAATTGGTTGTAATGTTGATTTAAGCAATATTGGGATACCTTCCGAAAAAGGAGGGGTAACTAGTAGCGGAGAAATTGATATTCTAAAAGCCAAGCTTTCTGCATACGAGTCACAAGAGTCAATGGAAAACAAGGAAATACAAAAACTAAGGGAAGAAATTGATAGAATAAAAAATCAGAACATCCCTATTAATGGAAATATAGCAGTAGTTAGGATATTTGGCATATTAGATCAAGAAGATGTACTTCCCATCACTGCACAGTTACGGAAACTTGCAGAAGACAAAGAAGTTGGTGGCGTTGTTTTATGGATTGACAGCCCAGGCGGTGGAGTTTCCGCGGTGACAGAAATTTACGATGAAGTTCTGAGACTAAATATGAGAAAACCTGTTGTTGCTTATGTAGGTGGTGTTGCAGCTTCTGGTGGTTATTACTTAGCAGTTGCAAGTGATAAAATAATAGTAAAACCTGATGCTACTTTAGGGAGCATTGGTGTAATATACGTTCATGAGGATTTAACAGAATACTTCAAAATGTTTGGTATAAAGATAGAAGTAATAAAAACTGGTGAAGACAAAGACCTTGGAGCTTCTTGGAGGCCATTATCTAACGATGACCGAGAGAATATCAAACAGATGATTAATGAGGATTTTGATAGATTCATTTATGTTGTTTCGAAGGGAAGAAATCTCTCAACTGAAGAAGTCCTAAAATATTCAGACGGAAATGTATGGAGCGGTACACAGGCTGTTTCTTACAAACTCGCAGATAGGGTAGGTACTCTTGATACAGCCATAGAAGAATTAAAAGTAACTGCCGGACTTAAGAATCCGAAAGTATCATTTTTCCAGATTGCAGATGATGGTAGCATCTCAAATATGAGCTATGAGTATATGAGATACCAATACGAGCCTTCTATAAGTATTCAAAAGAAGTAAAAATATTTTCAAAGAAGTCCGTATCTACAACTAAAACTCTTTTATCAGTGACAATGTCATCGATATATCCTTTCCAGTATACCACTATACCAGGCCCAAAAAGGGATATATAATGCTTTAATTGTTTATTATAGTCCTGTTTAAACTCTATGTAGTCACAAAAACTAGCCTTACTCTCAAACCAGAATACTTTTCTACCCCTTATCTTAATCGGTTTTTTTAAGAGAAAATCTGGAGTTTTACCTGATCCAAGCTTTCGTAAATCATCTTCCCTTAGAAATTGAATCTCTTTTTTATCGAGGTAAACTTTTAACATCTCTTCGCCATTTTTACCATTCTCTCTCTGAATTTTAGAAGATTGAGGGGAATAGGCAATATCCACTTCAATAGCCTTTATGAGCTCATTTTTAATTCTTTCATCCTCGATTGAATCGGGATTATGCATGATATCCTTTATATCTTTTTTATTGAAACCTTTTTCTTTGAGAATCATAGTTGCAATTAATATTGGCGAAAATGATAGTTTAGAAGCTATATCAAAAAATGAGAGGCCTCTGTCCCATAACTTTGTCAGTTCTCGAATTCTATTCATTATGGGATAATAATCTTTTTTAACATTTCTCACAGTTTTTTGAGATAATATTGAAAGTAGAACGTCTTCTCCAATCTCGTATTTACAAGATAATTCTGGTACATCAGCTCGTGTGTTAATAGATTTGTAAATTTCCATGAAGACTTGTTTTCTCATTAGACCACTTTATTTTAAGATGTAGGAACACTTTTAAATATTTTCCATCATTTTTGATTATGGATAACAAAGAGCTCTATGAGCTTAAGAAGCAGCTTAAGTTCCTTTCAAAGATTAGGGGCAGGCATACAGAACTTGTTTCTGTTTATATCCCCGCGGGATATGAAATTTCAAAGGTAGCTGCGCAGATTAAAGATGAGCAGGGCACTGCTACAAATATTAAATCAAAAGGAACTAGGAAAAACGTTCTTTCTGCTTTAGAGAGGGTAATGCAGCATTTGAGACTTTATAAAATGACTCCCCCTAACGGACTTATTATATTTTCTGGCAATATCTCAGAGGATGAAGGTAATCCAAAAATAGAGCTCTTTACACTTAATCCTCCTGACCCTATATCGGTAAGAATTTACAGATGCGATCAGCAGTTTGTTCTTGATCCCTTGCTTGACATGATTGATGACAAAAGAGTCTTTGGGCTAATCATTGTTGAAAGAGGAGAAGCAAGCATAGGGCTTCTGAGAGGTAAAAAGGTAGAATTACTTAAACATTTGACATCAAGAGTTCCTGGAAAGTTCAGGGCGGGTGGACAGTCTTCGGTGAGGTTCGCCAGATTAAGGGAAATTGCAGCCGATGATTTCAAAGACACTGTGGGCCATCATGCAAATGAAATTTTTTTAGCAGAGCCGAATCTAGAAGGGATTCTTATTGGTGGCGGAGGGTATACCAAATTCGAATTTGAAGAGGGAGAATACCTACATCACGAGCTTAGGAAAAAAATATTGGGAACTGCAGATACGGCATATACTGAACTTTTTGGGCTAAACGAGCTCGTGGATAAGAGTTCAAAAATCTTAGAGAATCTAGACATAACAAAAGAAAAGGATATCGTGACAAGATTTCTTAAGGAATTAATAAAGGACGACAGTCTTGCAGCTTACGGCGAAAAAGAAGTCAGAAAATACTTAGAAGCTGGTGCTGTAGATTTATTGCTCCTCTCAGAAGGCTTAAACAAAAACAGGATTAAGATAAAATGCGGATCATGCAATAATATAACTGAAAAAACAGGAACTGACGAAGAGCTATTCAAACTAGAACAACAAATCTCAGGTATGCAGTGCGAAAAATGTGGGAATTTGAGTTTGAATATAGAAGAAAAAGTAGACCTCCTAGAAGAGTTGGCAGACTTGGCCCAAGAAGGCAATAGTAAGGTAGAAGTTATTTCCACAGAAACTGAAGAAGGTAGCCAATTATTAAAGGCGTTCGGCGGTATTGCTGCGATTATCAGATACAGATTATAGATTAAAGAGACCTTAATCCATTTAACAGATCCTCAAGTGTTTCTATAGGCGATAGAACCAAAGGTATTTTCTGTAATTCGGCTAATTGAACGGCGATTTCATCTACTTTCTTTGCTCCATGTAAAACAACCATTGATGGAATTATTCCCTGAACTTTAATGGCTATCATTGGAGATCTTCCAGTTGAAACTTTTGTAAATATCAAAGCCCTCTCTGAAGATAGCCCATAAAGTTTAAGAAATTCTTCAGAATTCAGATTAAGAATGGCCTTAATACTATCAATAACAGTATACCCATGGATCTCCTTGCTCAGGTACTCTTCGTTTACTAGAATATCTCCTTGAACTGCATCAATAAGCCTTTTTGGCGGAATAGGAACTGGAAATTCTTTAAGGTCGAGCACAACATCGCTTATTACCTCTTTAGCAAATCTGTGACTAAACGAATGGATTATTTTTCCTCCTCTGCTTATATCGATCTCTATCAGGTTCTCAACGACTTTTCTGATTGTTGAAGAACCAGGAGATTTTCTTCTACCCCCCTCATAATCACTTACAACAGAAGGGGAGATGGATAAATGATGAGCCAAATCAGTTTGAGATATGCCAAAGATTTCGCGCCATTTTCTCAATGTTTGACCAGGATCGTCTGATAATACAACTTCCCCTGCTATCATCTTAGCAAGTTGTTCTTTTGCATCTTCAAACATATAGTTAAATAACGAACATAAATATATAAAATTTTCGTTGAAAAGCGGAGAAAATAATAAAAATACATGTCAATATCGATATACATGTCAAATGTATATTTTATCCCATGGAAACAAGACTCAGACATGATTGGTAAATTCAAGAAAATCATAAGAAAGAGCAATATTCTTGGTGATATCAACAAAGAAGACAGAGTTGCAATTAAACTCCATATTGGCGAATATAAAAATCCTGCCCACGTGCATCCTCTTTACCTCAAAGAGTTGGTATCTGCCCTCTTAGAAAAGGGGTGTGAACCTTTTCTTACAGACACTACCTCATACTATTGCGGACATAGATTCACTGCTGTCGGTATGATAAAAA